>DFGY01000050.1 GCA_002372505.1 Firmicutes bacterium UBA3738 | reverse complement strand
GGGGATTTTAGAAAATACAGGCTGCAAACGTTGGAGTTTCAACGTTTGGAATACCGAGAATTCATCCAGGTGACAGGGGGGGGCGGGAGATGAACTGACCCCCTGTCACCTCCAAGTCTCACGAATAAAAAACGGGGGCAGGCTGAAACACAAAGCCTGTCCCCGTGAAACGTTTTTTGTCGAATTATTCTACTGCTGCTGTTACTTTGATTTCGACCAGCATTCCCAGTGGGAGATCCTTAGCGGATACGCAAGTCCTTGCCGGTTTGCTTGTGAAGTACTTAGCGTATACTTCGTTGAATGCTCCGAAGTCTGCGATGTCAGCTAGGAAGCATGTGCACTCGATTACATCGTCAAATCCGATGCCGGCTTCTTCAAGGAGAGCGCCAACGTTTTTACAAGCCTGCTCTGTTTCAGCCTGTACTCCGCCTTCAACGATTTTGCCTTCGCCCGGGATGATGCCGCCCTGGCCTGCGCAATAAAGAACGCCGTTATAGATTTTGCCCTGTGAATATGGACCTACAGCAGCTGGTGCTTTTTCTGTTGCAATTGTCTTAATCATATTATGTACCTCCTTAGTGGTTCAAAATGTATATGGTTCACATTTTCTCTGCAAACCAGTATACCACAATTAGCATATGTAAAAAAACATGATATTTATTATATTACTTGAAACTAAAAGTTATATTATTTCAACGCCAGTCCAATACTGAAAGAATCCCCGGTTTTTTCTCCGACTTTGTGATAGGCGTGGGCAGCGTGGTCGTAGACGATAGGATCCAGCTTTTCGATGTCGATGCCTCCATCAGCTCCGAGAATGTCCTCGTCAGCAACTACGTCCAGAATTTCCCCGGTTACCTGCACGTGGCTGCCAAGCTCAAGGAAGTTTACGGCCTTGCAGACCATGGTGAGTTTGAATTCCTCGATTACGGGAGCGTTAACTCCTTCTGCGGGAACGGCGGTAACGCCGGCCTTTTCTATTTTATTCGGAACCTTGTGGGCTGACTCGAGTCCCAGGTAGTCGGCAATCTGTGTGTGTTCGGCACTGGGAATGCCTACCGTGAAGGCCCCCGTAGCCTTTATATTTTCAAGTGTTTTGCGGCTGGGTCTGATTGCTACCATTACGCAGGGTGGTTCGCCGCTGCAGATTCCGCCCCAAGCGGCGGTCATAACATCGGGAACGCCGGCTTCGTCATAGGAACCGACCATGAATACAACCTGCGGGTAGGCCATAGGTGCCGCACCAAGTGATTTCTTCATATTATTAGACTCCTTTCTTATTAAACGTGTAAACGTTAGTTAAAATTTATTTGCGTAGTCTTCCAACATATGAAAAATGCCGGAAATAAAAACAGTATTATCTCTTATGCTGTATATTATCACATAATCGTGCTTTGGTAGAATATACTTGTGATACCCTCTTTCAAAAAGAACTGGGTCATAGCAAAGAGGGAAAACGTCTGCGCTATTTTCCAGTTTAACATATGCCTTTTCAATGTCGTTAAGAACATTTCGGGCGGCTGTGGGATTAGATAATTCTATAGCAATGTAGCGGATGATGCTGTCAATTTTAGCCTCCGCGCTATGAGAAATAATCAGACTAAAGCCCATACTTGCTCCTTATATCAGATAGAGAAGCATTAGCTTCTTTATAGTTTCCTGCATTGAATTCCTTTTCAGAGAGGAGAAGAGAGCTGTATAGCTCAAACTTTTTAAGCAATCTCTCATAAGCCTCCATACTCATCATAACCATATCTTCATAGCCATTTTTTGTTACAAAGACCGGCTCGCTGACTCTGTGACATAATTCTGATATTGCAGCTGTGTTTTTCAAATCCTTAATTGGTACTATTCTAGGCATAAGCATTACCTCCGTGGGCTAATTATACCATAATTATGCCCGAGGCAAAAAAATATTTTCCATTTGCAAAGGATTTTTTGACTTGCCAATATTCATTGGTATAGAATGAGTGGACAAGATTTAAGGTAAAACCGAAAGGATGAAGTAACGTGAATACAAGCAGAAAGGTAGCAGCCATAGTTCTGGCAATTACAATGGTGTTCACCATGTCCGGGCCCATTACGGCAGAAAAGGCCAGCGCCAAGGCAAAGCCCACTTACAAACTGGAAATCAGCCAGAAGAAAAATGTAGTTGTGGCATATAAAAAAGTTAACGGCAAATGGAAATATGCAAGGACCATGCTCTGCTCCGTAGGCACCTTCGGCAGAACGCCCAACGGCACATTCAGCCTCGGAAATAAGCACAGATGGGGATATCTCATGGGAGATTGCTGGGGGCAGTACTGCACTGTCATAACCGGTAGCATCTGGTTCCATTCCGTCTGGTATCACAATAGAAGCAAGAATTCCCAGAGCGCCAAGGAATACGCGAAACTTGGAAGAGCCGCCAGCCACGGCTGCGTGCGCATGGCCACAATTGACGTCAAATGGGTTTATGATAATTGCAAGCGTGGCACAAAGGTAAGAATTGCCTACGATGTAAAGGCCCCCAAAGGAAAGCCAAAAAGAATAGGCAAAGTGGTAAGGGGCTGGGACCCGACGGATCCCGACAAGCGCAATCCTAACTTCCGGCTGAAGAAGGTGCAGATCAAAGCCAAAGGCAAGACTGTTGGCTGGAAGACGAGCTACAGCTTAAAGAAGGGAGTAAGCGCTTTCAACCCTAATGCCCTCCAGGATCTCTCCGGCAATGTGAAAGCAAAAGTACTTATCGGCGGCAGGTGGAAGACCGTAAAGAAGCTGCCGACCAAGAAGACCGGAAAAGTGAAGGTTAAATATTCCGTATCTTCTCCATACGCGAAAGACGCCAGCAAGACAGTAACATTCACAGTAGCTGACAACAGCAAGCCGACAATTACGGCGAAGAGCAGAACTGTAGAAGTAGGCGACACCAATGCAGTCAAGGGCGTAAGCGCCAAGCAAAAGGACGGCACAAATAGAACCAGCGCAATAATAGTAACCATTACAAATCCCGATGGCGAAGTGGTAGCTGAAAACATTTCATTCAGCAAGGCAAAGAAATTCGTCTTCGAGCAGGCCGGGGAATATACGGTGACCTACAAGGCTGCCAACAAGACTTATTCCAAGAAAGTCGGCAAAAAGACAATTACCATAACTGTAAATGAGGTGCCACAGGAAGAGTAGCCTGGAGAAGGAAAATAATGAAGGAAATAAAAAGTGCAATGGAGAGGACTCTGGCCAACGCCGAGACTCTCACATCAGATGTAAAAAGCATAATAGATAAAGTAAGAGCGGAAGGAGACAAGGCTCTGCTGGAGTACGCTGCAAAGTTTGACGACTCAAAGCGCACAGGCATCAGAGTGACGGAAGAAGAAATCGCCCAGGCTTACGCTGCCGTACCTGAAGAGGATGTGGCGGATATAAAGATGGCGGCCGAGCACATAAAGGCCTTCGCCCAGGCTCAGAAAAACGCATTCAGCAGTCTGGAAGGCTTTGAGCCGGAGCCGGGAATCAGCCTGGGTCACAGAATCATTCCCGTAGACTCCGTGTGCTGCTACGTGCCCGGAGGTAGTTATCCTCTCTTTTCCACAGCCCTCATGCTGGGTATACCGGCCAAGGTGGCAGGAGCCGGAAGAGTAATCGCTTGCTCACCGGTGGGAAAAGGCACAGATAAAGTAAACCCTTACACTCTGGTGGCAATGGACGTGGCCGGCGTAAATGAAGTCTACGCAGTAGGCGGCGCCCAGGCAATTGCCGCGGCTTCCTACGGAACGGAGTCCATGGCGCCGGTGGACATGATTGTCGGCCCGGGGAATAGCTTCGTAACCGAGGCCAAACGCCAGTGCTACGGTCAGGTAGGAATAGACTTTCTCGCAGGCCCGAGCGAAGTATTGGTAATAGGCGATGAAACAGCAAATCCAACAGTTGTAGCCGCTGACCTTCTAGCCCAGTCAGAGCATGACTTTGTGGCCAAGGGTATCTACGTCACCACTTCCGAAGAGTCTGCAAAGGCAGTAATAGCCGAAGTGGAGCGCCAGCTTTCAGTCCTTCCCACTGCAGATATCGCAGCCAAGTCTTGGGCGGACTACGGCGAAGTGCTCCTGGCAGATAACATGGAAGAAGCCATAAAGTATGCAAACGATTACGCACCGGAGCATCTGGAAGTATGCACAAAGAACCCGGATGAGATAAAAGAAAAGCTTAGAAATTACGGTTCCCTCTTCCTGGGACAGAATACAGCCGAGGTCTTCGGAGACTACGCATCGGGAACCAACCATACACTTCCCACACTAGGCGCAGCCAGATACACGGGGGGAGTGTGGGTCGGCACCTTCCTTAAAGTGTGCACGGATCAGAGTATGACCGAGGAAGCCAGCGCAGCCCTGGCGCCACTGGTAAGCAGACTGGCAGATCGCGAAGGCCTTGCGGCTCACAAAGCAGCAGCAGAACTCAGACGCAAAGAAAAGGACTAATATAGAAATGAGATCGAATAACGAAACGACAAAATACAGTATTGGCAGAAGAGGGGCCTTATCCCTGCTCATGATTCTCGCAATATGCCTGGCGGCCTTTGCCCTTTCCGCCTGCGAGGCGGAAGAGTCCGGCTCAGCCGCGGACCCGGGTGAAGAGCACCAGGTTCAGGACGGAGTTGCAAAGAAATACGTAGACCTTCTTACTAGCGACAAGAGCGAGTACTACATGACCATTGAGTCAGAACAGAAAACCGCAGGCTCGGACGACGTATTCCGGGACGTGCAGACCATCGCCCAGGACGGGACGAAGAAGTTCGTGTCCTCCGACGCCAACCAATCCCTCCAGTACAACCTGGACGGCTACTTCTATTACTACGATATTCAGAACAAGCAGTATTATAAAATGAAGGAAACGGGAAACGTAGACGAGATCACCGATGCCTACGCGCCCCGCAACGGATACAAGAAGACCGAGGAAAAGAAGTTCGACGACAAGAAGTGCCAGTGCGACATCTTCGAAAAGGAGACCACCGAGGAAGGGATGGTCATGGTAAACAGAACGGAATATTACGTGGATGAGGAAGGCGAGCTTGTAGGAGTTGTATCGGAGCAGAGAAACAAGGACTCAGGCAGACTGGCAGGCCGCCTGGTAATGACGGTGACGGACTTTAAATCAAAAGTACCGGAAGGCACCTTCGACCTTCCGGATGGATATACTGAAATTAAGTCCGGCCAGTAGCATTCACCGGGAGCATTCAGGCACTGCTTACAGGTCACGCAGGATTCCCAGGAACAGAGGAATGCCTGTTTTTGTGTCTATAATGCAGTAAACGAAAGGTCTGTTTAGATAAACTTTCTTTTTGATTATCTTCTTATCCGGGACAATAGCTGATATATCTTTTATCAGGACGGCTGTTACCGCGGCGGCCTTTGTTCCGTTTTTGTCCAATTCTATGTGAGATTTGTGTATAACTTTATCTATGTTGCCCTGCAATGACGATGGTACAAACATGAGAGAGAAGTTTGCTTTGCCGGGAGAGAAAGCCTGTTTCATCCCCATGCGTTCGAGGGTGTTTTTCAGGGAACAGTTGTAGTCGTACTTAAACTCCGGCATGCGTGTCTCAACTTTAATATTCGTGGTTTTCCTATTCAGATAGGCGTTGGCAAAGTCCAATCCTTTAAGTTTCTTGACATAGTTGTCAACGGAAGTGCCTTTGGGTGGGAGTAGTCCCATGAAGGCAAGCCTGCCTCCTTCATAGGGTTTGATGAAACCTGTGCCGCCCTTCAATGTCAAATAGGATTCCTCGGTTCCTTCGAGCATTGGAACTTTTTTCTTTGTTCCGTTGCCCAGGGTGAAGGTGCGTTTTACAGTTGAAGTGTACTGGTCTGCCCATTTTCCCTCAAAGGCTATGGCGTTGATCAATGCCAGATTTATAGGTGGCTTCAGTTCATCAATAATACTAGGAATCATACCTTTGGTATTATCAGACACCCAGTTATTTATGTCCTGGACTGTTGACTGGTCGAAGGCTACGCCCTTTATTTCTGCATTGTGGTACTTCTTGTTTGTCTCTATAAATTTATCGGCGAGGGTCACATTGCCTGCCTTGTACCAGATGGAGTTTGCCGAGTGATAAGAAATGTGCTTGTCTTCCTTTATGCGTTTGTGAAGCTTGTAAAGGTATGTGTTGTATTTCTGGAAGGATAGATTCCCAAAGGTGGACTTCATCTCTTTAAGGGTGTTTCCCGCGGCACCATTGCCGGTCATTGTAAGTGCCGTGATAATGGAATCGGGGGAGATGAGGATGTTTCCGTTGGAAGTTTTGGCTACGTCTTTAAGCAGTCTAAAGGCAGTATCGTCAAAAGCATTGACGAATTTGTCCTTTGATACCTTCCCGGAAAGTTTTACCGTAACTTTGCATTTCAAAGTCTTCTTTCCTACACGTGCTTGGACGGAGCATTTCCCCGCCTTGTTTTTCGCTTTGATGACGAGCGTATGCTTTTTCTTTCCTTTGGCAGTGATGGTAACAAGCTTTTTGCCTACGACTTTCCATTTGACGCTTTTTGAAGTTCCCGTCACTTTGATAGTCTTGCTTTTCTTTGCTTTTAAAACGATTGTTTTGGTGGAAAGATTTGGGACCTTCCCCTTGGCCATCGCCGGATTAAAGGAAAAAGCAAAACAAAGAAACGGAATCAGTATAAGTGCAAAGATTCTTTTGTAACCAATCTGTATATTCATTTGACCCTCCTATTTTAAACACAAGCTAGTATATACATTATAGCACATATTTGTCGTATTAGAATGCTAAAAGTACTATATCAACCGCAAAAAAGTCAGACAAGATATTTAGGGTATGTGCTATAATTAAACAATGAAAAAAATACGGAAATGGTTGTGCATTGTGGCGGTATGTATTGTCGTCGCAGTGCTTGGAATAAATTTCATAGTCGTGGGCATTGGCGGCCGGGACATAGTTTCGGAAAAGGATGTGAAGAAAGCTGACTGCATCCTGGTTTTAGGTGCCCAGGTAAAGCCTGACGGTACGCCTTCCCACATGCTCAGGGACAGACTGAAGAAAGGAATCGAACTTTACAAAGCCGGAGCCGCTCCCAAGATTCTCATGTCGGGAGATAACGGCCAGCAGGAATATAACGAAGTCAAGGTCATGCTGGAATATGCAAGGGAAGCCGGAGTGCCGGACAAGGACATCTTCCTGGACCACGCAGGCTTTTCCACCTATGAATCCATGTACAGAGCCAAAGAAATCTTCGGCGCCGAGAAGATCATCGTGGTGACACAGAAATATCACGAATACAGAGCCCTGTACATCGGCCAGAGACTGGGCATGAATGTGGAAGGCGTGTGTACGGATCCCATAGAGTACATGGGGCAATTCAACCGGGACATAAGGGAAGTCTTCGCCCGAGACAAGGACTTCTTCCAGTGTATCGCGAAGCCCGAGCCTACATTCCTGGGAGATAAAATCGACCTGAACGGCGACGGACATGAGACCCACTAGTATTGCGATTGTCCGCACAAATGTGTATAATAAAGGTGGAGGTGATTCATGATGGCACAGAAAACTGCAAACTTATACGCAAGAATAGAGCCGGATGTAAAAGAAGAAGCAGAAAAAATATTATTCGCCCTAGGCGTGCCTGCTTCAGGTGCAATCAATATGTTCTACAAGCAAATAATATTGCACAAAGGCCTACCCTTTAGTGTAACCATTCCTGACTCAAGTCCTGATTTATCGTCTATGACAAAGGAGGATCTTTCCAGAGAACTTGAAAAGGGTTACGAAGACATGAAAGCCGGTCGGGTAAAACCCGCCAAAAGCGTTTTCGCGCAGCTTCGTGAGGAGTATGGCATATGAAGTATCAGGTGATGATTTCCGATAAGGCTGAAAAGGATTTGCGAAGTACTTACGAATATATAGCTTTCGAATTATTATCACCTGGAAATGCGGGCAAACAATTAACCCGTTTAGAGCAGGCCATTGAAACTTTGGAAGCCTTTCCAAAGCGTCATAGGATATATGAAACAGGATCGTGGATTGATAGGGAAATAAGAGTGTTCCCTGTAGATAATTATTGTATTTTCTATCATTGCAATGATGAAGAATATACGGTAACAATTATACGTGTAATGTATAGTGGACGGGATATAATCAAACAAATAACAGAGAAAGAAGATTAAGAAGGAGGCAATCAAATGGCATTTAAAAGACTGGTAATAGAAATCGGACAGGGCGTGGACATGCACGGCGGCGACCAGAACAACGCAATCAGAAAGGCGACACAGGACGCAATCCATCACTGCTGCATGGCCGCAGTATCTGAAATATTCGACATTCAGGACAGAAAGAAAGAAGCGAAAATCCGCGCAGACATTTACGTACCCCATCCGGAAGAAGCAGATCCGCAGGTAGTAATCGATGAACTACCCTGGTGGGTAGTGGACGCCCACATGCACCAGGGCGGCGGCAACCCGGAAGGCATCGCACTTAACGGCGCAGAGAAAACAGAAATAACCATCGCGTTGGTAGTACTGACAGTGTACGTGGATGTAGCAGAATAAAAGAAAATTGAGATGTTGAGCCCGTGTGAAAACACGGGTTTTTTATTTTTAAAAAATTTTTGAAAAAATGTTAACTCGCCTAGTCGAAAAACGTATTAATAAGTGAAAGATGTAATCACTACTAATTAACAAAGAAGGGAGAAAACAAATGGCATACAATCACTACAATTCAAACGGAAAGAAAACAGGATACAGCAGCAAGGGAATTTTTGGCACAACAAACCACTACGGCAGAGATGGGAAGAGGACCGGATACAGCAGCAAGGGAATTTTTGACACAACGAACCACTACGACAGAAATGGGAAGAGGACCGGATACAGCAGCAAGGGAATTATTGGCACAACAAACCATTACGACAAATATGGGAAGAGGACCGGATACAGCAGCAAGGATATGTTTGGGAATATAAATCACTACGACAAAAATGGAAAGAAAAAGGGCTATAGCTCTAAAACAAGTTGGTTTTAATGGAAAGGAGGATGTTATGGAAGAAAAAGAAGGACTGATTATTGTTCATCACTAGCATTTAAGGACTAGAAAGCCGGCGGGGGCAGTTGTATTTCACCACCTCCCAACTGCTCCCCGCCCGAGCAAAAAGATTGCTTGTGGCAGATAGTAGTAAAATAGTATAATCAATAAAAAAGGAGATGATTAAAAATGTATAAGCCAAAACCAATCGATACGACAGATGTGACTTTAACGAATGAGCTATTAGAATTAACGGAGAAAATAGCAGCAAATGTCCACGACGTGTGGGCAGAGGGAAGAATTCGGGAAGGATGGATATATGGTGAACGTAAGGATGATCAGGCTAAAACCAATCCATGTCTTGTTCCCTATGACGAATTGCCGGAAAGTGAAAAAGATTATGATAGGAATACAGCCCTTGAAACAATGAAACTGATTGTAAAAATGGGATATAAAATTAGTAAGTAAGTTAGGTATATAAAGATGGGAAAGAAAAAATTGTTTATAAGCCACTGCACAGTGGACGAAGATATAATGGATGCCGTTTATGAAACTATTACCTTGCAAAGAAATGAAAGGGGAGAGGTTATAAACGGCATTTTTGATGAAATATGTGAAGTAGTATGCACATATAACGATGGTAGTGTACCAGTAGGCGATGAACGTGCAGAATACATCAGGGAAAAATTACAAGAGTGCGATATAATGATTGCCTTCATTACTGATGCGTATCTGAGAAGTATTATATGCATTTCGGAAATCGCATATTTTTGGGCTCAAGGTAAAACAATTATTCCTATTATATACAACGGGAAAACAGGAATAGAAACACTGACAAAACTGTTTGGCAAAGATGTAATCCACGTATCTACAGAAGAAAAAGATAGTGTTCAAAAGTTGGTTGATACTCTAAAAAAAGGCACTAACGGATTGAAACTCCCTGAGAAAAAAGCAGAAAGAGCAAGAAGCTGGATCGAAGGGAAGAAACAGGGGAATCCCGACTCTGTTTTGGATAAAAAAGGGAATAAAATTGAACCCCGACCATTTATCGGTGCAGGAGACAATTATTCATTATGGATGAGGTATATTCTCGCTAATGGAATAAATCAAATCAAAGACGGATTTGTGGACAGAGACACTTTAGAGAAAAAATTGAAGGATAAAGAAGATATCTACATCGTAGGTACCACAAACAAAGGCTTTATAGACAACAATATGAAGTTTCTCGCAGAACTTGTTGCTGCCGGAAAAAATATACACGTTTTGTATGCAGGTACTAACACCGATTTTTTGAAGGATGTTTCATCGGTTGAGCATGAACGCGGCAATGAAGAAACGTTATCAAGCTGGAAAAAAAGAGTTACAAAAGACGAGATACGCCTGAAAGAGGAGATAAATTCCGTAGCTGTCAATTTGATAAAAATATTGTCGGACGCCAAAAGGATGAAATCAGGGCCAATAGGCAAAATAACGATGGGCGACGCTTCGACATTGATTAGGCAAACTGTTGTGATGGGGGCAAGTGGTAAGAACGATGTATGGGGATGGATGAATCTTACTGTACCACCGAAAAGAGCTTCTGAAACGATAGGTATTGAATTTGAAACAAAAGAGGATATAAGTGGTGAATTGAGCGAGGATATATACGACTACGTTATGGGTATAGAGAAGTTGTGTAAAAATAGGAAAAGTTATATAGAAATTGGTGATAAAACTTCGATAGATGAAAATAGTTTTTCCTTTAACTACACAAAAATAGAATGGTATGATATTTATCAAGATGCCGAGAAGGCTATGAGTGAAAGGAAAGAAAGTAACTATAAGTGTGATTTGATTGAGGTTGCGGCGCAGCATCCACTTGAAGGCGGAAATACTCCGGGGAAGGCATTTAAAGAGAGACTGGACAGGGCGAAAGAAATATATGACAAAATAAAATCAAATGGAAGACAGTGTCGCATTTTTGTTCCCGGTAGTTTGCATGTTGGCGATAGCATATCGCTATCGGAAGCAGGAAGCGAATATCTTAAGTCAGCGGGAGTACCCAAAAATGATCTGATAATGGAGGATGAAAGTGAAAAATATCAAAAGCAGACATCTGAGTACATCAATGACAAATATAGGGTGAATGCTTGGGGTATTTATAATTCTGCAGATGAATGTTTTGTTGCGTCAAATATATTCAATGAAGGTGAGTATGATAGCCTTTACTGTGTATGTTCGGCAAACCAAATGGTAAGGAAGAAACTGTTTTACTTCAAAAACGAAGTGGTGCCAATCATGAGTACAACAAGTGACGATGATTTCCACAACGATATTGAGGAATTGTTTGACTCTCTACATTTTGTACTTTACGAGGATAGTGAATGGCAGGAGCCTGAATCTGAATGCTTTAAAAATTCAAGAAAAGAAAGAATGCCCGGATTTACAAATTGGAGGGTTGAAAGATGAAAACTATATTTGTGTCGAGTACTTTTGTTGATCTACAAAAAGAACGTGATGCCATTAGGGACTTTATAGCTCCGGCCATAAATGAAGAGGCCGAAAAGCATGGAGAAAAAGTAGACTTTCAAGACAGTTTGACAGAGACAAACTTGTATCAAAACTTAGAAATAGAAGATAAGAGGTAGGAGGCTAGCAATGAATATTGATAAGAAAATTGGTGAAGTCGCGCTGAAAGATTTGAATTATAAGACGAAGTACATGTTGGTATTGTACAAATATCCACTGTATCAAAAAGTAGATGATAACGAAACAATAAGAATTGCTGTATGTGCGAATGTTGATCAGGAAGTTGAGGATGGTGGTGAAAACTTCAAAAAAGCCTGTGAGTTTGTGGACACATGTCTTCAGATTGCACCTATGGATAACCACTCTCTAGAATTTCATTTTATAACAGATAATCCGGAAGTTGCTTGGGAAAAAATTAGTGAGTCCAGGCCTGCATTGGGTTACTTTTTACAGGTTAAAGTAGAGGGGGAGCGTAAAGACGAGTTGAATGATGATGATAGTAAGCATGGATATAAAGATATAATTATTATTCGTAAAGAGAAGGACGAGAAAGAAATAAGAGAAAATTGGATGAAAAAACCGGATATTGGGAATAAGAAGTATTATGCTTATGCATTTATGGAGGAGGAGAACCCGGAGATAGATGGATGTTCAAAAACAACAATGACGTTAGGTAATGAGGATAAATGGTTTGAACAAGGGAACGAGAAAACAGACGTTAAGGATTTGTATGCGGAAATAGTGAAGATGGCATTTAATGTATACATGTCATATTCAAATTCAATAAACGATAGAAATAATAAGTGGAAAAGTTTTTATGATAGCGAGTATGATCGCTTGTCGTCAATGGCTAATGCAGTCTCCATAAAGTATAAATTGAAAAGTATTGGAGTGAATTGGGACGAAGAAAACAGACAAAAGGTGGCTGACTGTTTTAGAAAAAAGATTGAAGCTAGAGATGGCAATAGTGTTATAGAAAAACTGGCGGCGCTCGAACACAGGAGATGGATTTTTGAGAGAGTTGCAGAAGGATATACTGCGCCACTAAAAGTAAAAGAAGGTACGAATGAATATGAATTGGATTACGATAAAATAATTAATCAGATAGCAAAAACAGGCAAAGCTTTATGTAAAGGAGAAGAAGAAGAGGAGGAAAAGTGGCATGCATGTTTGTTAAAAAGCTGGGTGAGCGAACCTCCTGGCGAAAAGGATGAATTAGATGACATGAGCGAAACGTTGGCTAATAAGTTAAATGAAAAGGCTGGAGATATAAGGCAACTAAAAATATTCGATGGCGCACCACTACAAAGAGCTCATAAAATTGGGGAGCGAGCTAAAAAGGTTTTTGGTAAACAGCAAGCGACATTACGGGGGAATCAAGAATGGGAGGAGTACAGATATTGCGTTAACAGTATATTTGATGGAAACAATTACTATTATGAGAAGTACGAAAGTTGTAAAAAAAAGTTGGAAAAAACAGGGCTATTACCAGAATGTATCGAATACAATGGTGGGCCTATTTCGCCTAATGATTGGGCGACGGATATGAAGCAGGTAATAGAATTGGTTAACGCAGCCAACTGTAGACGTGACTACAAGCAAACGGATAGAGATTTGGCCAAAATGATCCCATTTATACTTACATATAGAACAGATTTGCATTTGATTATGCCATTTGAAAATGTGGGTGGATTTAGCGATAGAACTGAAAGGATGTTCAAAAATGTTGCATCTGCAACGTTGCTTAACCCGGAAAAGATAACGTATTTATTTAATATGGACAATAATACGAATCTTGATGTACTCATCGACAATATTAAATGCACAGTGGCGTACCTGAAAAAAAGTGATTTGCTTGATGGTGACGACGGCATTCATGTTACATTTGCATTAATTAATGAGCTAGATAGCGAGAGAATGGAAAAATTAAAAAAAGAAATGAGTGGCATAGTATGTGTTGTGGAGGCTAGTGAAATGGAAGAAGTCCCAAGCACAAGTGAAGATTATATATGCTTTGATGTGACATGCGCACTTTATAGTACAGTTAAAGAAAATGTCAAGTTTATAACAGAGTTAAAAAATCGAAGCGACTCTCAAGATAATCTAGTAAAAAAAATAAAAGGCGTAATTAGTGTATTTGAGACCAACATAAAAGAGCGTGAAATAATGATTGTGGATGGTGATACGAGTATCTCCAATAACGACATTAAGCCGCATATAATGATAAATGGATTGATGGAGTTGTGGGGTTTAAATCAGAAACTAGAAAATTCATGGAATTACATTAATGAGTACGAAGAATTATGGAAGGTATATCAACAAAACCCTGATGCATGGAGGCGTAGATGTGGAGAAACTGTGGAAGTAAGCAAAGAAAAGAAAGCACAGTTAGAGGAAAAACTTAAAAGTTTGAATGTGATAGACGATAGCGGGAATTATACATCAGCAGTATACGAAGGATTATTTAAACAAACCGGAAATATGCTAGAGATATACATATATCATAGAATGATCACTCTTGGCAATTTTGATGATTTTGCTTTATCCCTCGAATTGAAAAAAGAGGAATTCCTTTTTAACGAGTTTGATGGTATTTTTGTAAAAGGATTTAGTACATATATCGTAGAATGTAAATCCGGAAAAATTGGTGACAAAAAAGATGATATATTGTACAAGCTTGGGGCGATAGGAGCATACTATGGGATAAGTAATAGGAACATATTGGTTACAAAAGAAATGTTGCCAAAAAAATATGAACTCAGAAAAAAACAATTGAATATAGAAAGTTACACTCCAAAAACACTTGCGATGAGTTTAAAGGGAGGGCGAATATAAACAAGTATGAATTTGAAAACAAGACAAGTCGGCAGGTGATGGTTTTATTGACAATCACTTGTTAAAGCTTGATAATCGAACGTAGATTTAAAAAGTAAATTTCGTATAATTAAAAAACGATCAAAATTAAAAAAACAATTTCCGTTCGAGATAAAATATCGGAACCATATTTAAATTGTGTATCACCATATTTGGGCTTGACAAAAATAAATTTTTGGGACATAATTCAAGAAATTGAATATATTTAGCTCTAAACCAAAGGGAAAAGCGACCGCCGACCGCGGATGCTGACCTAAAGGTAGCGGCTAACCTCCAGTAGGAGTGGCGAACAGATATTTGCAAAAATTAAAATAGGAATTGTTGATATCCGGTTTTCGTGTAATTGCATGCATAGGCAGACATCCAAGGTCTGCCTTTTTTGTTGCTCTTCAACACCCAGGCGGACAGAAGTTAATTACATGTACCGCCAGGAGGTGTCAAATGAGAAATGAACTGATCAAAAAAGAGCTTAACCAGATGGAACACGAGATAAATGAATTAGCCTATAAAGGTTATAGCGATGAGTTGGCCGAGAAAGTTATGTATTATACCCAGCAAAAATTCCAAATACTAAAAAATGAGTACCACGACGTTTATATGCTTTATTGCAACACCATCGATGCCTACAATCCGGATATTGGCCCTTATTCCTTCTATCTTAATCGTAGCCTTTCAGGCCTGAAAAAGAAAAAACTTGCCCAAAAGGAAAAGTATGAAAAAACCCACGTAAAACTAGAAGACAACATGATCGAACAAAAATATAACCCAGAACATATCCCACATAAGGCCATGCTGGAGACACCGCAGATTATAGACCTGATTGAGAAAAATTTTAATGAATCCACAAAAAGTCAACAAGCCGTCATGTCAAAAGTTATAACCTCACGCCTCGTCGATTTGGAACTCCCGGCCAGCATTGTAATTGACATTTCCAAGCGCAGCTTTTTCGACGCAGAGTCTCTCGATTTTTACATTAAGAACAATCGTCCATTTAACGAGAAAGAAATAGCAGAGTCCCTGAATAAAACCCCGCAATCCATAAGTCGTACCATAAAAAATTTCTTTACAAAAATCAAATAAAAAAGGTTAAGTCATCATCCCCAAAACGTATTACTAAGTAAAGGATTAAACAACATGAATGGAGGAAAGTCAAAATGAAAATTTTGGAAGCATTAAACGAACACGATTACGATAATGCCACAGCAATCATATTAGAGGACTTTGCTTGGACTACCCTGCATTGGCTGACGCTGGCCTACATCGAGATAAAGAGTAGCAAATATGTGGCAGCAGGGGTGTGTATAAGAAAGGTTATTTCCGGTACGGATTTCACGGAAATAATTGATGCGTTTCAGACATTATCCGAGCATATGGAGGAAGAAGATCAGGTGATAATCCAGGACATTTTAAGTGGACTGGAGGGAAAAATATGAGGTTTATTGACTTGCTGAGCAAAGGGAATCTCCCGCCGGGATTGAGGGTAAGAAACTCAGACTACATCGCGTTCTGCATTGTGTGGTGGCAAGATGACTATCCTGACGACGAAATAGTTATCTATCACAAAAAAGACATTGAGCTTTGGCAACTGGCGGGAAGTCCGTTACGCAGGATTCCACAGCACATATATGAATTTGAAATCCCGGTAGATGTTTTGGCAGGGACTGAAATATATGGAGATATCAACACAATCAAACGAGTATTCAACGAGCTAAGCTTTCTTATGGGCGTTAGCAGTAAGAATGAAAGACTTTACGATTCTACGCGCATCATGGAGCGGGAAATGGGAGTATACAAATTTGATTTAGATATGGCTTTGGCGTTTGAATTTCTGGAGCAGCTGGATCAAATGGACATTGATGAAGACGAGAAAAGTGAATTGGAACTGATAAGTAAAGATCATATTAAGACCGCGGAAAATGTCAAAGGCAGACTAAGTTCATATCTTAATGACACCCAAATAGTAGATAAAAACTTAAAAATGTAAAGGAGGAAAGGCAAATGAAAACGAGTATAGCAACCACTATCAAAAAGACAGCACTTGCAATCATCTTCTGCCTGTTGGTTCTGAATACCTCGGCGAGTCCGGCAAATGCCGCAGGTTGGAAGACCTATACCTATGACGAGGTAAGGGCAGGGGTCCTTGGCGCACAGTCCACAATTAACTCGATTGTAGACAGCTCAGCCGGCGTGGATCAGCGGCAGTTTGTACGGATCAAGGAAGCTAAGAAAGGGACAGATTATCAGATTGAGGATTACCATTTGAAGAGCGAGAAGTGGTTCTGGATCCACATTACGGTTACCAACAATAACGATGATTCAGAAGCAACTGCCCTTGGCACTGGCGTGTCCATAAAACTGAACTCTAAATATTCCAAGGAGAGCACTGTCAGCACCACAATTTACTCAGACAATGCAGAGCCGGAGCAGTGCACAGATACCATTAAAGTTATTTCTGACAAGAAGTTCAAGCTCAAGTATGTTAAGGGCTCTGCCTTTCTTTACAACCCTGCAAACAATTATGGACGTGACTATAACATAAACCTGGACGATGAGATAATGACAGGTGACGGCGCCCTGGTAGGCACCACAGAAGATGATGGATACATCGATCCCGGTGAGAGTGCGACCCTTTCCATTATGGTAGAGGTAGTTCAACCCGGGGAAAGGATCGAAAGCTTCGAAGATCTGGATGCCCGTACAATTCCCAAGAATATCAGCCTCAAAGACGTACCTAAAAACACTAATGAATACTCAACCATCAAAGCGTGGAACCTTATTCAGAAGTATTCCAACCCATCTGTAATCCTGAAGCAGGAGAAGAAATATTTCGCCAGAAGTAAAGGCAGCTGGACTAAAAAGCAAATTAAGAAAGACAAAAAATATCGTTACCTGCAGAGGCAGGCGCGCAAAATTGCAAGTGGCAAAGATACTGACTACAAAAAGATCTATGCAATAGCTAAGGCCACGGCTGGACGCGTTTACTATGATTGGCCCTACTATGAAGGGAAGAAAAAGACCACCAACATGCACCCCTACGCCATATGGACTAAGAAACGGGCAGTATGCGCCGGCTATGCAACATTGAATGAGTGCCTCCTTAATTCCATCGGTATTCCCACCATGGTAATCGAAGGCGACGGCCACGCATATAATGCATCATACTCAAGAGCAAAGAAAAGGTGGATCATATATGACTCCACCTGGATGTCCGGCAACAACTACTATGGTAAGAGCGCCTGGGAGAAGGGCAGCGTATCCATTGATAGATTTGACATGCCTCCTGAGCAGCTATCCAAAATTGGCAGCCATCAAATTTATTCGATAGAGGGCATCAAGAGGGGCAACACAGTGTATCGAATTTTAACCGGAAAAGATCCGCAATCAAATGATGCTTTTAGTGCGAAGTACACAAGGACGTCTTCCTGGTTCATCTATCCGTCAGCTCAGGTGAAGAAAAGTAAGCATCTCGTAATTCACAAGAAAGTTGCCGGCTACACTGTAAAGAAGATTCAAAAATTTTCATTCTTCAACAAGCGACACATTCGCAAAGTGACCATACCAACGACAGTGAATAAGATTGGAAATCACGCATTCTATGTGAACTTTAAGAAACGTCGTTTAAATACCACCGTAAAGACAAAACTGCCCCGCAGCAAGCTTAACATGAAGAATGGTTGGTGGAACCGCAACGTTAGGGTTGTCAGATAAATCCGCGTGCCAAATCCACCGCGCGCCTGCAAAAATCCACCGCGCACCTGCAAAAAACACTTGCATTTAGCGGCCTGCTAGGTTATAATTCAAAAGCTGTCGCAATGAGGCGCCGGCAAAGATAAGAGAAAGAGGTGAAGAGCATGAAGGAAGGAATCCATCCTGACTACCAGGAATGTAAAGTAACTTGCGCATGCGGTAACACGTTCACAACAATGTCCACTCAGCCAGAAATGAGACTCGACGTTTGCTCAGCGTGTCATCCGTTCTTTACCGGCCAGCAGAAAAATGTAACTCGCGGCGGCCGTGTAGAAAAGTTCAAGAACAAGTACAACCTGGACTAATAGTCCATTCAAGTAACAGGGGAAAACACCCCTGTTTTTTTATAAGGTGACGCGAGAACCGTCCCCTTGTCACCTTCAAGACGGTCAGGAAGGTCGGCAACCACGCGTTTTTTGTGGACTGGAAAGGCCATCGGCTGGGGACCAAGGTAGTTACAAAGCTTTCAAAGGGCAGACTCAACCTTAGGAATGGCTGGGGTAACCGCAGTGTACAGGTAATTTGAAGCATGCAGATGAAAGTATGGAGGTTACTATGAGAATAGACAAAGAAGATATAAGAAACATAATGAGGGAACATTTCATAGAGCACAAGTCTTTGTTTCTAACGATTGATGGAAGAGGAGGGCGCGCGATATTTTTTCATAATTACACTATGCCCAAGTATATTGTTGAGCTACTTGAATTTTTGAAGACCGGTTTTGTTGACGATATCGACAGAGGCACAGATATACTAATTAGAAGGGACAAAAAATCTGTAATGCAAAACAAGAGTGAATTTGTCGTGAAACTCATATACATTTATGGCGATGACAGCGACTATGTCAGTATAGAGTTCTATGGAATTGCGGGAGTTAAGCTGAAACGGCGCTATGGAAAGCGTATAGATACGTCCCTGGAACTTTTGGACAAACCATTTTACAAACTCAACGTTAGTCTAGAGACAGGAAAGGTGTATTCCAGTGGGCGCAACGATAGATTTATCCCGGTATATTTCGGTACTTATCTTAGTAAATTGCTGTTGGAAAATAAGACTTTCGCGGAAATCTTTAAAAGCATTCTCAGGCTATGCCAGGGAGATAAAAACGTCGTCAAGGACATTTTAAGAACAATTGAGAAGGACGGCTTCGTTGCACCTGAGATTAATCTTTTTGAAGCAATGGAATGCTACAATATGAATGATTTGATGCATAAGCATACGGGAGAAAATCTTAACTACAATAAACTGGGTCTCAATTTTGGCCACTTTATCAATATGATAAAAGGATATATTCCTGAAAATGAGATGGAATTCCTGCGTCAATTGGACAGAAAGGAATATTTGATTGCAATGCGAGGGGCTATTCTCAATAGTTATAAGAGTAATAACTACGTGGAAGAATTAATAATACAATACTATCTGCACCGGACGATGTCTTTGGAGTATAGCATTGACAGTGGCAAGTCGGTGAACGTAAATTCACTTATATATAGATATCATGGAGCAATAATCCGTGATTATGTAAGAATGGCAATAGATCATAATCGAAAAATATCCTTGCGCTTCAAAAGTACCAACAGAATCAAAAGAGAGCATGATAATCTGGTGGAGCAATTAAAGAAAGAGACATTGTCCGAAGAGATGAACCAGCCTCTACTGATCGAGAACTCGGCATTCTCAAGGCTAAGAGACAAACTCCCGGAAGACTTTCATTGGATTTCCACTACACAGGAATTATACGATGAAGGCGAAAAGCAGCGTAACTGCGTCTTTTTCTACCGCGAAAGAGTCAGACGTGATGAATCGACTATCTATAGCTGGGAGAAAGATGGCCGGCACTACACAATAGAATTCAAACTTCGCGGTGCGACGCCGGAGCAAGGATACCATATAGCGCAAATGTTACAAAAGTACAATGCGCCACCAAACAAAGAGGATTTAGACTACGTGAACTCTTTGCTTAGGTGACAAGGGGACGGTTCTCCTGTCATCTTTTGCTACATTTTGGCAAAAGGTGAAAAAGAGGACAGTCCTTTTTTATATATGTGTGAAAGGAGTAAGACTATGTTTAATAATTTGAAAAAAGTACACATCGACAATGCTATGTGGCAGATTAAAAGTGATTGTATCGCCAGAGCTAAGGAAATTTACGGAGAAGTTATTCCGCAGGATGTCCTGGAGCGGCTCGTTTTCGAGTTCGCGTGCATTGCTAAGACGGACGACGCTGCAAGCAAATTTCTGATAGCCCAGGAGCTCGCCAAGAAATCCGTGCAGCTGGGGTACCGTGTGGGCAGCAGAGGAAGCCTGCAGGCTTCTTTGGTAGCTTATCTCATGGGAATTACAGAGATAGACCCTCTTTCAGATCGTTGGGGAAGGCTGGCTCCCGAGACGTACTACGGACTCGGCGGTCAAGCCAAGGATCTGGATATATATTTGAATTTTGCGCCGGAGGTCAGACCGGAGATATTTAACCATCTGGAAGAAATGTTTCCCGACGGCACCATTCTTCGTGGGGGAACAACCAAGGAGGATGAAACGGGCGAAAGCAAAAGGGTAGGCTGTCACCCCGGAGCCACTTACATCGTACCCCAAGGCATAGATCCTGAAGAAGTAACTCCCATTGAAAGCATTACGGATGACGACGGCAGAACCTTTCTGGTTACGGTGTATGACTATCACTACGTGGATGATTTCTTTACCAGAATAGATATCCTCGAATATGCAGATCTCGGCAGACTCAGACTTTTCGAGGAAAATACCGGATGCCCGATAGATGACATCCCTGAAGACGACGCAAAAACCATGGAGCTCTTCCGCAACGGAGACACTGAAGACATCCCCATATTCTCTGATGAAGCGTCGCGAGAAGCCTTAAAGAGAATCCAGCCTGAAACCCTTGCCGACCTGGTTGATGTAAATGGACTGGTCCACATGGTAGGGCCGATGGGCAAGATTATATCGGAATGTAATGCAGAGACAAAGCTGTACGAAACCATATGCTGCAGGGACGATATACTCTACACACTAATGGATAAAGGCGTAGACAGGGCAGCTGCAGGTGAGATAATGCATCGCGTTTCCCGAGGCAAGGGACTGACGGATGAAATGGAATTGCTCATGCGAGCCGTAGGAATCAGTGACGAGTATATCGATATATGCAATTCCGCGACTTACCTATTCCCCAGAGCCCACGCCGCCGCCTACACACAAATCGCCTGGAGACTCGCGTACTATAAAGCCCGGAGATAGGTGATAATGGTGACAAGGTGACGCGAGAACCGTCCCCATTTCATCTCCCGATTTTTACCTGCTTTTTATGATTTGTTTGGAAATCAAAATGAGCTGTGGCGTAACAAAAAGCCTGTCCCCGTGTAACGCCTCGCAGGCATATAACCTTCGCTTGTTTGACACATACCTGTCACCTTTTCACCCTTGATAAAAGAAGTCGTCCACTATATAATTGTTGCGAAAGTTTTGTTGAATATTTTTGCATATATAAACATTAGGAGGAACCCCAAATGGAAACTTACGGACTGGAGAAGTTAGGTATAATTAATCCTAAGGCTGTATACCGCAACTTGCCACCTACGCAGCTGACGCAGAAGGCGCTGGAAAGAGGCGAAGGCGTACTCAGCGACACAGGCGCGCTGGTAGTCGAAACGGGAAAGTATACCGGCAGATCTCCTGACGACAAATTTATCGTTGACACACCGGCAGTTCATAACGAAATCGCCTGGGGCAAGGTCAACGTACCGATTGAAAAGTCAAAGTTCGACGCAATCGAAGCCAAGATGGTTGCGTACCTTCAGGGCAGAGAGATATTCATATTCGACGGAATGGCAGGAGCAGACCCGGCTTGCACGAGAAAGTTCAGAATCATAAATGAGCTTGCCAGTCAGAACCTGTTCATCCGCGACCTTCTCATCAGACCCACGGAGGAAGAGCTTGCAAACTTCGGCGAAGCTGATTATACAGTCATCGCAGCACCGGGATTCAAATGCATTCCGGAAATCGACGGCGTACACAGCGAAGCCGCAATCATGATAGATTACGAAGCAAAGAAAGTACTCATCGCAGGATCCCAGTACTCAGGCGAAATCAAGAAGAGCGTATTCTCAGTAATGAACTACGAAATGCCAAAGGTTGGCGTGCTGCCAATGCACTGCTCAGCCAACATGGATCCTGAGACAAACGACACAGCCGTATTCTTCGGACTTTCCGGTACGGGCAAGACCACTCTTTCCGCAGACCCGGCAAGAAAGCTCATCGGCGACGACGAGCACGGCTGGTCAGAGACAGGCATCTTCAACTTCGAAGGCGGATGCTA
>DFGY01000013.1 GCA_002372505.1 Firmicutes bacterium UBA3738 | reverse complement strand
TCGAATTGCACACGGTTAAAATTCGGATTATACAGTTCTTCCCATACAGCCAGCATTTCTATTGTGTTTCTGTTACGCATCCAGTTCTGTATAACGAATCTTGGGTCATCAGCATTTCGATACTTCGCAATATCTGTGAGAGATATGAAGTCGTTTTCGAAATCTTTTGTATAAATTCTAATGTCGATTCCTTTTGCATGAATCGTCTCTTTGATATTTTTCTTGCTTATTTTAGTCAACTCAACCCTCCCGGCATTCTATCTCACCCTTTATTTTCTCAACATCATCCAGTAACAAAGCTTTAATTATATAGGGTGCGTGTTCTGCACGATTAGGTGATGCACTATACAGAGAATAATTATCGTAATATTCTTCTGCATATTCCAATATATCAGAAGCCATCTTTGTTAATGCTGCATCTTCAGTCTCTGCATGAACAACCAGATCCATTTCTTCCAAAGACAAGGTTACACCTTCTTTTTCCTTAAGAACTTTGGCGTGATAATTAACATATCTGAGAAGTTTTATTAAATCATTAGAGTTAACCAACATAAAGACATCCCGCGTCCTTTTTATAAACGCAGGTCTCACGCGTGCAGCGCTGTCACAGGTTTCACTCCATGTTTTTCTAACTTGAGTTGCACTTATTGTTTCCATATTTATCTGCCTTTCATACTATGCATTAACCTGGTTAAATGATACCAAGAAAGCGTACATTGTGTCAATAGTGTACTTTTTCTCAAAACTCGCTCCGAATTTGGTGCGTTTGCACTACAAACTCGCTCCGAATTTGGTACATTTATATTGAAAAGTCGCTCTGAATTTGGTACATTTATATTGAAAAGTCGCTCCGAATTTGGTAATAGTCGATATTTGAGATTGAATAGAAGGTGATAAATAATGAGTTACTTTAAGAGAAAAGTGGATAAATGGCTTGACGAATGGAAGAACAAGAAAGATAAATCACCGGCGCTGATAGTTGGAATAAGACAATGCGGCAAAACCGAAAGTATTAATCATTTTGCAGAAGAAAACTATACAAACGTCATAAAAATCAATTTCTGGGACAACCCAGAATATATTCGAGATTTCGAGGGATCGTTGGATGTAGATTCAATAATATCCAATATTTCATTACATTTTCCCAACATAGTTATCGATCCATCTAACACTTTGCTGTACTTTGATGAGATACAGGAGTGCCCCAAAGCGCGCTTAGCTTTTAAAAACTTTAAAATTGATGGGCGATATGATGTTATCGGCAGTGGTTCTTACTTGGGGATTAACGGATACGTAATTGGCGATACCACCCCTGTTCCTACCGGTTACGAAGATGTACATCATATGCACACTCTGGATTTTGAAGAGTTTTTATGGGCAAACGGATATACGGAAGAAAAAAATGAAACTATAGTAAATGCTTTTGTGACAAGAAAACCGGTTCCCGATACTGTCCATAACATATATAAGGAATTGTTTACGAAGTACATTTGTGTTGGCGGGTTTCCGGATGCAATAAAGAAATACTTGGATAACCATAACCTTATGGAAAGCCTCAGAGTAAATCAGAACATTATTTTTGATATGAAATCTGACTTTGGCAGAAGAAAGAACAAAGATGATAAGCCAGTCTTTAAACCTAACGAAGTTTCAAGAATACAAAACGCATTTGACTTAATTCCGATTTTTTTAGCAAAGGATAACAAGAGATTCGTTACTTCAAAAATTAGCACCGGCTCATCAGCCGATAAGCGAGATGCTATTGAATATTTAAGACAAGCGCATATTGTTAACAAGGTATATAATCTGGAGTCTCCATCCCTTCCTCTTGCCGGCAACATAAAACAAAATCAATTTAAACTGTTCCCGGAAGACATCGGACTCTTAACAGCCTTGTATGGAAGTGAAACTATTATTGCAATCAATCAAGGCAATCTTGGTATGGGTAAAGGTGCCATATATGAAGCTATGGTTTTTGATTCTTTAAACAAAGCGGGGATAAACACCTATTATTTTGCAAAGGAAAGCGGACTTGAAATTGATTTTGTAATTGCATATAACGGCTTTTCCTGCTTGGTTGAAGCAAAAGCTAAAACCGGCAATACAAAATCCAGTAAAACTGTAATGAATCATCCCGAGCATTATGGCAAAACGAAGCTGATAAAAATCGGTGATTACAATGTCGGGGAGGTGGGCGATATTCTAACTATTCCCCACTATATGAGTTTCTTACTTGGAAAGGCCCCTGCTTAGTTATGATCAATTCAACATGTTGTTTTTAACTCCATTATAATGTAGTATCTATGACATGAGTATTTTAAGAATTTACACGGACGGGGCTTGCTCCGGGAATCAGAACGAAGAGAATATCGGCGGCTGGGGTGCCATCCTGGAATTTGGTGCGCACCGGAAGGAGCTGTGCGGCGGCGAAGTCAACACCACCAACAACCGCATGGAAATGACGGCTCTGCTGGAGGCGCTGAGGGCAATTAAAAAGCCGGGGCAGACTATCGAAGTTTTCAGCGACAGTTCTTATTTGATGAATTGTTTCAGGGAAGGCTGGTACAAGAAGTGGATACAGAACGGCTGGATGAATTCCAAGAAGGAGCCGGTGGAAAACCGGGAAATATGGGAAGAGCTCATTCCCTTCCTGGACGAGCACAGTTTTTCTTTTTATCGCGTGAAAGGACACGTGAGCATATCCTGGCATCTGACTCAGGGGCCGGACCAGGCCGACAAAGAAAGCCGGGCGCAAATCCTGGAGGCCGTTAACGGAATGACTGAATACCCTGCAGTATCGCCTAATGACGATACACGTTCTTTGAACGGAGCGGCTGTCAATTCAAAGGAATCACCTTTAGTCGCTCTCAATCTTCTGCCGGAATTCCTCAGGAAACATTACCGCAGTTTCACGGAATGGAACGGCGACAGATTCACTCCGGCGGAATTCCTCTATGTGACCCGCATGAACAACCGAGCCGACGCACTGGCAAACGAAGGTATGGATGCATGCCGAGACTGATTTATTCCAGCAATTCCATAAGTTCCTCTTTGCTCATGGCCCCCAGGGAACGCATTTCGCCCGAGAGAACTGCGTCGGCAAGTTCTTTTTTTGTCTCTTGTATCTTTAATATCTTTTCTTCGATGGTATCCTTTGCAATTAGTCTGTAGACCGTTACGTTTTTCGTCTGACCTATTCTGTGAGCTCTGTCCGTGGCCTGATTCTGAGCAGCAAGATTCCACCAGGGGTCGTAGTGAATAACCATATCCGCACCTGTCAGATTCAGTCCGGTCCCGCCCGCCTTCAAAGAAATCAGGAATACCGGAGTCTCATCCTGGTTGAACATCTTAACCTGCTTCATGCGCTCCTCTTTTGATGTCTCTCCGGTTATTTTATAAAAGCGTATACCCTCTTTTTTTAATTCTTCTTCAATCAGAGCCAGCATGGATGTAAACTGCGAAAACAATAGCATCTTATGCCCGCTCTCCGCGGCACTCGTAAGAAGATCTATGCAGGCTTCCATTTTCGCTGAGTCGCCATCGTAGCCCTCTACAATCAAATTAGGATCGCAGCATATTTGTCTTATTTTTGTCAGCTCCGCAAGCACCTGAATCTTGCTGCGCTCGTACTCATTCCCATCTTCGAGCATCTTTCTGAGATTCATTATGCGGGCGTCATATAGCTTGCGCTGTTTTCCTTCCAAAGCGGTCCTGCGGATTTCTTCGGTTTTTTCCGGAAGATCTTTGAGCACATTTTCCTTTCTTCGTCTGAGTACAAATGGTGCAATCATTTTTTTAAGAGTCTCAATCGCCCGTTCATCCTTGTATTTGCTGATGGGCAACTCTATTTGCTTTCGATACCTTTCATAGCTATATAAGAATCCCGGCATTATATAATCAAAAATGCTCCATAGCTCACTCAGCCTGTTTTCAATAGGCGTTCCGGTAAGAGCGAATTTGTGTTGCGCCCGGATTAATTTCACGGTCTTTGCCGCAGCAGATGAATGATTTTTTATGTATTGCGCTTCATCTATGAACTGATAATTAAATATAATGTCTTCATATAGATCAATATCTCTCTTAAGCAAATCGTAAGATGTTATCAGTATATCGTATTCTCCTTGCTTTCCCAGCACATCTTTTCTTTGCTTTTTACTTCCCACTACCACAGCTGCCTTAAGCTCCGGCGCAAATTTTTCTATTTCGTCCATCCAGTTATAAACCAGAGATGCGGGACAAACCACCAATGAACTACTTGCACCGTCTACCTCTTTTTCAGCGAGGAGAAGCGCAATCACCTGAAGTGTTTTACCCAGGCCCATATCGTCTGCCAGTATTCCGCCAAAGCCGGCTGTTTTCAGCACTTCCAGCCACTTATACCCGTACTCCTGATACGGTCTTAATGTTCCCTGAAGTGAAAGCGGCACTTCAAAATCCGAGTCATTAATGGTTTTGAAATCCCTTATGACATTTCTGAAAACTTTATTCCTGCTCTTAACTATTTCCTCATGCTTTTTCAGCATTTCCTCAAGGTAAAGTGCTCTATATGCGGGAATTTCCATTTTCCCCTTCACGATTTCCTTTAGAGGCATGCCAAGAGAATCAAGCATTTCCACCAAGGAGCCTAAACTTTCATTCTCTTCAAGGTCAACAAATTCACCGGCCTTCAGCTTGTGGAATCGTTTTTTCTTTCTGAAGCTTTCCAGGATTTCCGACAATTCCTCCTCATCCATGTCGTCTGCAAGCATTTCCAGCTTGAGCAGATTGCTTTCCATTCGTACACCGACCTGCACAACAGGTTTCTTTCTGACTTTTATTTTGTCGAATTCATCTGTGGTGCTCACTTCACCTTCGGCCATCATCCGCCCCAGGCCATACTTGATTAAATCAAAGCTTTTCTCAGGACTTTTTTCAAGCATATATAGCCGGTCATCAACTTGATATGTTTCGAAGTATTCCTCCAGCAACCTGCGTATTTCGTCTTCTCTTCCCCTGTCTCGAATCTTATTCATGGGGAATTCTTCTTCCTCCAAGGGTTTTAACGAAAATGTTTTATCATCATAAGAAACTATAGTTTTGCATGTTATGTTGTCATCCTCCGAGTCGAGAAAGAATTCAACTATAGCCTCAGGGTTTATTATTTCAGAGATATTTTCATTTTCACTCACGTTAAATACACCACTGTCCTTTAGCTCCGGCAAAATTCTGTGGTAAAAGACCGATGCGTTATGGGCTCCTATTCGAAACATGAAATAGTCACCACTACCCACGTTCATGAAAGGTCTTAGCACTTTCAAATCATCTTCTTCAATAGGACTAAGAATGTCATTTTGTATGTAATAGCTACGCTTAACTCCCTCGATAAACTCCGGCAAGCTGCCACTGACCGTAATTGCAGGAGCGTCATTATTTTCCCCTTCGATATCTATATCGATTCTTGGATTTTTCTTTGTTATTATCAAATACCTAGGCGATCCTGGTTCGGTGCTCTTAAAGTCCACTGCACTTCCCTCCAGTGCTTCGTAAAATGTATCGATAACATTTCCGATTAAGGGAATACCTTTTTTAGTCTCAACATTCTCACTGTGATACATGTGCCGCCTGCTAAGGCTCCTCTCTGTGGCTCTCGCCTTTTGAACTTCACTTTTTATAAGTTCAAAGTATTTTTCCGAATAGGCGTCGAAGGACTCCATCGCAAAATCGATTGAGCCTGTCTTCCCGAGCTTGTATGACTGCCCTTGCTCAACTATGTCGCATAACTCGGTGAGGTTTTTCACTACGTACATCTTACCCCCGTTGCCGATTCTGAAGGTCAGCTCATATCCTCCGCCTGTATCGTCAATTCTGGGCTCAAGCATTACGCTTTCATTTCCGGCAATGGACTTTCCAGCCACATCAGAGAACCCCTTTTGTTTGAAGGAATCTAAAAAAACCGCCCCACTATAATCGGTGGCATCTCCCGGATTATACTTTCTGAAATACTTATCTGCCAGTATAAGCATCGCGGCTGCATGCTCACACAAAGTATTTCTTTGATATTCAGAGCCATAGTAGTCGTAATACGAATAGCCATGGCGTCCACCGCTTCTGCCGCATACCCTGCAGGTAATCAGTTGTATGTCCTTATTATCTATACTTATCTCGATTATGCTTTTTTCTCTTCCTGACTCAAACTTTCCGGTCAGAAAGCATGAAAGCGATTTGTTCTTCCGGGCCATGTAATATGTTTCGTAACCTATCTCAATATTTTCGAGTTTAATCAGATCCTGTGATACAAAGTTGCGCGCCAACTCTGCTCTGTCTTCTTCTATATAATACTCCGCCAGCAATTGCTTGACATCAAAATAAGGAGCTTCTTCTGGCTCATCCTCCGAAATGAGTTCCGATGCGTTCACATATTTAATTTCGGCTTCCTTAGAACGTTCCTCTTCCCATTTAAACATTACCGCCGCTTCGTGCTTGCAACGATATCCTTTTCTCGCATAGGGACAGTCGCACCTCACAGCCATATTACTTTTGCCCGGGTTGCCAATTTCCACTTCATATATGTCGCTGCCATATACATCAGCGGCACAATAGTTTTTTATTTCAAAAAAGTCTCTGACGCGGCCTGTTTCGTAATATTTTTTTCCCCTTTTAAGAATCTCTCTTGGGAAGGCTGACTTCCAATCTTTTGCCACTGAGAACCTCCCTTATATTCGCTGCTTGTTGTCACATCTACTGTTTTTTATCTGTATTTCTATATCTTTTATACCACAGAACCACACATCCGCAAAGCACACATCTGAATCCTGACAGTGTCAGTTTTTTATTATTTCGCGTGATTATTTCTGAGAACAAAACTCCCTCCTCGGGCACAACACTCTTCTGCACGCCGGAGAAGGGAGACTAAAATCATTTTAGTTTTTTACTTGTACGGATCCAGATCGCGGTCACCCAGCATTACATGAAGAATTTCAACGTCAGTTTCCTTCATGCCTACTCTGCCCATGTAGCCGATGCTGCGGATTGTCTCTTCTACATCGTCCATTACCAGACCTTCGCCCGGCTCGAAGCCACGGCCTGCCATAGCCATTTTGTAGGACATAATTGCCGCATCGATTGACGAAGCGATCTTGGCTGCACAGGATGATTTAGCACCATCGCAAACCATGCCGCCACAGTCGCCAAGTACGTTTATTATAGCCTGACCGATCTGATCGTCACTGCCGCCGCTGAGGAACACAAATGCACCGGATGCACCTGCACCTGCACTTACTGCGCCGCAGAATGCAGACAGAGGTCCGATGTGTTTCTTGATATGAATTGAAATAAGGTTACTTATCAGGAGGCCACGGTACATCTGCTCTTCCGATGCGCCAATGCCTTTGGCGAATTCCGTTACAGAGTTTGTAACCGTAATTCCCTGGTTGCCGCTGCCTGAGTTAATTACTACGGGCATTACGCTGCCGGCCATACGTGCGTCGGAACCGGCTGCTGCCATAGCCTTAACCTTTACGAGCATGTCGTCACCGTAGGTTTCAGTAAGCGTCTTTCCAACCTCTGCGCCGTAGCCGCCTTTCAGGCCTTCCTCGCCGATGGCGTTGTTGCACTCAATCTGCTGATCCAGAAGATGCTTAACGTCATCCAAGTTGCAAGTCTTGGCAAACTCGATGATTCCTTCAACGCTCATGAGCTTTTTCATCTCAGCTATGTCGGCACCTTCGTTCTGTGCCACACCGGACTGCAGAGATTCTCCGTTCTTTTCTATTAAAGTAATGTTCGTGTGATTGTTTCTGATAATTACTCTGGCGCTGTCGCCCGCGGCCCATACTGCAACCTCAACGTACAGGTTGCCTTCGCCTTCTTCAACCGTGCTCTTGCAGTAGCCATCCTGAGCCATGAGCTCCTTTGCCTTGGCACGGTCCGCGTCCGTTACGCCTTCGAGTATTTCCAGTTCCAGCTCCGGCTTTGCTACCAGAGCTCCGAGAATTGCCGCCGGGGCTATCCCTCTCAAACCGCCTGAATTAGGTACGATTACGCCTTTAACATTTTTGATGATGTTGCCGCTGGAGTTAACTTCCATGCGCTCGGGCATTTTACCTAAGACTTCCGTAGCTTTGGCTGCGGTGAAAGCGACTGCTCCCGGCTCCGTACATCCTAATGCTTTTAGCAGCTCAGATTCCAGAATCTGAACATATGCATCATAAACCTTTGCCTCCATGATATAGACTCCTTTCGTGAATATTTTGATAATTTCCTAAATTAATTATAATCCTTTCGGAGCCTTTTTTCAATAAACAAGAAAAAACAATAGCGTTTCACGGGGACAGGCTTTTTGTCATGCTACAACAGCTTATTTTGATTCACAAACAAATCACAAAAATCTGAAACATTGAAATTTGTTTTACTGATTCTTTTATAAATAAATCTGTGAAAATTTTTCTAACGCCACCGAGTTCTCCTCTTATCAAATAGACGTATAGCACGCGAAAATGCTGGAGCAATCATTAGAAATCGTTAAAAATTCTTTCACCCATTGCGAGGAAAGAATTATATTGAAAAAAAGCGAATACCACGAGTTAGGCCGGAACAAAAAGCCTGTCCCCGTGAAACGCTAGAAATTTTTCATTTTCTCTGCCTGGTCCATGGTGATGAGGCCGTCGATGATTTCGTCCAGTTGGCCGTTCATGAACTGGTCCAGCTTGTAGAGGGTCTGGCCGCTGCGGTGATCGGATACGCGTCCCTGTGGGAAGTTGTAAGTCCTGATTCTTTCGCTGCGGTCGCCTGAGCCCACCTGGGATTTTCTTTCGCCGGCGATAGCGTCCTGCTGCTTTTGCATCTCCATGTCGTAAAGGCGGGCCTTGAGAACTTTGAAGGCTTTGTCCTTATTTTTTATCTGGGACTTTTCGTCCTGGCATGTTACGACGAGACCTGTTGGCTCGTGGGTGAGTCTTACGGCTGAGTCGGTGGTGTTTACGGACTGGCCGCCGTTGCCGCTGGATCTGTATACGTCCACTCTTACGTCGTTGGGGTCTATTTCGATTTCAACATCGTCTACTTCCGGAAGTACGGCTACTGTGGCCGCGGAAGTGTGAATGCGTCCGCTGCTCTCTGTCTCGGGAACGCGCTGTACACGGTGTGCCCCGCTTTCGTATTTCAGGCGGGAATATGCGCCCTTGCCTTTTATCATCATTACAGCTTCCTTGATGCCGCCGATTCCCGTGTCGCTGACTTCCATAGGCTCTACCTTCCAGCCTTTGCTCTCAGCGTACATGGTGTACATACGCATAAGGTCAGCACCGAATAGCGCTGCCTCGTCGCCGCCGGTACCGGCACGGATTTCAAGGATTACATTCTTTTCATCGTTAGGGTCTTTGGGCAGCAGGAGGACTTTCAGTTCCTCTTCAAGAGGCTCCACCTGAGACTCAAGCTCGTCCAGCTCCATCTTGGCCAGTTCCTTCATTTCCTCGTCGGAGCCGGCTTCGCCGATGAGCATCTTCGCCTCTTCAATGCCGTCCTTGACCTTCTTGTATTCCTGGTACTTCTTTACGATAGGCTCCATTTCGCCCATCTCTTTTACGTGCTTCTGCCACACGGCCTGATTGGCAATGACCTCAGGGTCTGAGACGATTGCCGAAAGCTCGTTATATTTATCTGTTATAAAATCTAATTTCTCTAACATGTCCTACTCCTATAATCTTTTCTTCGGGTGCCTATTCTATCACATAATCGCGTCATATTCACTATACATTTATTATTTCTTTTCCTATCAAAAAACTCCTACATATCATACGATACATAGAAGTTCTTCGTCTCATCTATTTTGTTGCGGTTGTTTCAGATGTTTTATCGGTTTTATCGGTTTCGTCGATTACTTCAATATCTTCGTAATTGTTTTTTTTGAGCGAGACCCTGTAAGAGTAGGTCTCCCTCTTATAGCCTTTCTTTATCCACATAGCCTTGTACATTGTGACGCGGTAAACACTGCCGATCTTGAAGAAATTTTCGATTTCGAATTTACTATTCAGGGTGATTTTGTATTGGTATTTTCCTTCCCAGTCGTAAACGAATATTTCATTACGCTTTTTTGATCTGTATATGGGAATGTAAATGTGTTCGTCGTCGCACTCCATTGTCTGCGGTACACTTCCCAGGCTCTTGCTTAAGGTCACCATTTCCACAGGCTTAAACTTTTCATCAAGCACCAAGAACACCTTGAACGCCGCAGCTCTGACTATATACTGATTCCTAGTCTTATTGTATGCAATGGATACGAAGGCTTTGATTTTCTTCAGATCCTTTGCCTTTGCACCGGCAAGCTTCTTCGGCACCGTTATATTCTTGCGCCCTGCGATCTTTAAGGTCTTCGGATTTATTATGGTAATGCCCTTGGGCCTTCCGTCGCAGTTTATTGAATAAAGCCTTTTCGTTTTGGGGTTGTAGGCCATGTCGTTGGCGTGATAAGTTTTTATGGGCTTTGATATCTTGACCTTTTTAAATGTCTTGGCGTTGTACTTGAGAATTACGCAGTAATGAGAATTGTGCTTTTCAAAAGCCTGATACACATACTTACCGTCTGTGGCGGCTCCCTGAGCTACAACGTATTTCTTTCTGATTTTTTTTGGCAGAAGTTTTTTTAGGTTGTATGCTTTGCCACTCCTTTTGTATGACTTCATTCCGGCGATGTAGGAGTGGTACACTCTCTTAATAACCGGTGTTCCTTCCTCAGCTTTCTGAGCTGCGGTCTTCTGTGTGGCTACCGTATCCAGTGCTGTCTTCTTGGCTGCATCTACCTGTGAGATGGTGGTAGCAGCTTCTATGGCCTGCTTACCGTCTTCGACTGCCTTGGTTACAGTGCTCTTCTCAGGTTCTTCATAGAGATTGACATCCACCTTGTCCAGCTCTGCCTTAGCATCCTCTTTGGCCTTTGCCAAGTCATCGTCTGTCTGCTGCGTATTTTCCTGCTGATCGGGTCCCTGCGTAACTTCCTGCGTAGGATCTTCTGCTGCAAAGACCTGCCCGCCGGGAGCCCCAAGCAGGCAGACCATGACTATAAATACTGTTATTACTTTCCCTAATCTTCTTTTATTGAATGTTTTCATTTGGTTTTATTCTCCTTTCGGACCGGCTTCGATGATCGCCTTGTCCATATTCGGGTATTTCTCCGCGAAATTCTTTGAGAACATTCCCGCCAGCTTCTTAGCCATTTCGTCGTAAGCAGCCTTGTCTTCCCATGTCTCTCTCGGGTTCATGACGCTGTCCGGCGCGTTGGGACAGCTCTGTGGAATGTCCAGATTGAACAGGTCGTCGTGTACGAACTCGGCCTTTTCCAGGTCGCCGTTTAAGGCGGCTGTAATCATGGCACGTGTGTACTTAAGCTTCATTCTTTCGCCTGTGCCGTAAGGGCCACCTGTCCATCCTGTGTTTACGAGATAAACCTTAGTGTCGTACTTTTCGATTTTCTCCCCCAGCATGTTGGCGTATACGTTGGGATCCATAGGCATGAATGGCTCGCCAAAGAGAGTAGAGAATGTGGGAACCGGTTCCGTGATTCCTCTCTCCGTGCCGGCTACCTTGGATGTGAAACCTGTTACGAAGTGATACATTGCAGCCTCTTTGCTGAGTCTGGAAATTGGCGGCAGCACGCCGAAGCTGTCTGCTGTCAGGAATATTACAACCTTAGGTATTCCGCCTACTCCCGGAATTGCTGCGTTGTCGATGTATTCGATTGGATATCCTACGCGGGTGTTCTCCGTAATGGAGCCGTCGCTATAATCGGGATGTCCACTTTCGTCCATTATTACGTTCTCAACCAGGCTGCCAAATTTAATGGCGTTGTAAATATCCGGCTCCTTCTCCGGGTCTAGGTCGATGCACTTGGCATAGCATCCGCCTTCGAAGTTGAA
>DFGY01000033.1 GCA_002372505.1 Firmicutes bacterium UBA3738 | reverse complement strand
AGTCAAGCAAAAACTCCACAATAAATTGACACTATCCGAAACAAAAAGCCTGTCCCCGTGAAACGCTCTTCTGTGATATAATTTCCTCATGTATATTAGTGAGCGTCAGGCGGATATTGAAAAATTCGAAAGCAATATATTTGATATGTATTTCGGCGGAATGAGCTTCGCTACTTTTGATATTGAAAGTACCGGGCTGTCGCCTAAGTACTGCGAACTTATTCTCAGCGGATTCTGCAAATACGAAGGTGGCTGCTGCACCAGCACTCAAATATTTGCGGAAAGCCTTGATGATGAGGCAGAGGTCCTTGAAAGGACTCTTTCCTATATGGCGAATCTCGACTTCGTCGTTACCTATAACGGCGCCCGCTTCGACATTCCCTTCCTGGAGGAAAGGCTGAAAAAACACAGGATAAATAATTACAGTCTGCCTTTTAATTTCGATTTGCTTCCTGCAATTCGCAAATTCTCCGACATAAAAAGCTTTACGCCAAATCTCAGACAAAAGACCGTGGAGGCTTTCATGGGGCTTTGGACCGATCGCACCGACGAGATAGACGGCGGTCAAAGCGTGGAAATGTACTATGATTATCTTGTCAGCCGCAGGGAAGATTTAAAGGAAAAAATCCTACTGCACAACCATGATGATGTGTTACAATTGTATAGGCTAATGGCAGTGACGAAAAGAATTGACATCCACGGCGCCCTGGCATATTACGGATTCCCGGTAAGGACTCCCCTCGGAATCTTCACCGTAAAGTCTGTGAAACTGTCACGGAACAATATCGAAGTGCAGGGCCTGCAGCCAACAGGAGAAGCACGGGCCTACGTGAATCCGGGCCGAGGGGAAATGAAACGGGAACTGCGTCCTGACGGCAGCTTCGAACTTGCCATTCCCCTGTTGAAAAAGGAAGCACTGCTTCTGGCGGATTTACGCCAGCTGGAAATGGACGAGGAGCCTTTCACCGGCCTTCCCAATTACGGCAGCGGCTATCTCATAATAAAGAATGAAAAAGATAATAACCAGATGGAAATGAACCTGCTGGTAAAAAAGATATTAGAAAGGATTGTTACAAATGAACTTTAAGGAAATGGCGGCAGAAATGAAAGCCGACAGCTTCAAAATGGCTTCCCTTCCCGAAGAGACCAGAAACAAGGCTCTTAAGGAAATATCCCAAGCGCTGGAAGCAGAGCACGAAGCTATTTTCGCCGCAAACGAAATGGACATTGCAAAGGGCACGGACTTGCCTGCGCCCATTCTCGGCAGACTGAAATTCGACCGTCACAAGCTGGATGACTGCAAGGCCGGCATTGAAGATTTAATCAGCCTTCCCGATCCTCTGTTTATAAAACAGATGGTCAGAGAGCTGGACGAAGGACTCACTCTTGTGCGCAGCACTTGTCCTATAGGTGTAATCGGTGTGTTCTTTGAATCCCGTCCCGATGCCCTGGTTCAGATTTCCGCCCTTTGTATAAAGAGCGGCAACTGTGCAATTCTCAAAGGTGGCAGCGAGGCAAAGGAAAGCAACCGCAAGCTTTTCGATGTAATATATAATGCGGGAATAAATGCCGGCTTGCCGGAAGGATTCGCGTTGCTGGTGGAAAGTCATGAAGGTGTAAGCGAGCTACTGGACTGCCACGAGTCTATAGATCTGGTAATCCCCCGCGGTTCCAACGCCTTTGTTCAATACATTATGAACAACACAAAGATTCCCGTTATGGGTCATGCCGATGGCATCTGCACAATCTATGTGGATAAAGACGCAGACCTTGGAAAGGCTGCAACCATTATTGCAGACGCAAAGGAGCAATACGTATCAGCATGCAACGCAGCCGAGGTCATTCTCGTTCACGAATCCCTTGATAAAAACGCTCTCGCCGACGCTATCCGCAACGCAGCTACCAGCGATATCACAGTTAACATGGATGGTGAATACAAAGAATATCTGGATCTCATTCTCACAATGCGCAGCGTCAAGGATGTAGATGAGGCTATCGCCCTTATTAACAGAAACGGCTCTCACCATACGGATGCCATTATTACCGAAGACGAAGAAACGGCGGAGCACTTCATGGACTACGTTGATTCGGCAGGTGTATATCACAACTGCTCAACCAGATTTGCCGACGGATTCCGCTACGGCTTCGGTGCCGAGGTGGGAATCAGCACCAGCAAAATTCACGCCCGGGGTCCTGTGGGACTTGAGGGTCTTGTAACTTATAAATATAAGCTCTACGGCCATGGTCAGATTGTCGGAGATTATGCAAGTGGAGAAAAGCAGTTTCACTTTAAGGATTTAAAAAGGAGATAACAAACATGAAAGCGATGAGTAAAGTATCTTTAATTCTCGGTGCGGTTACGGCTGCAATTGGTTACGCAATTATAATCGTAAATATTATCGGTCTCAAAAAGAGCAAGAAAATCAGCAAAATCATCGAGTAATTTCAGCCACTACACGGATATTGTTTAAGAGCATTTATTAATCAAAAAATAGCGCACCTGAATATAATTTTTGGTGCGCCTTTATTATTGAATTGATTCCTTATTCCTTGTCATCGCTATCGATGTACTTGAGCACTGCCGATACTGCAGCCTCAATGTGCTTTGCCAGAGGCTGATCGGGAACGCCCGCCACTTCAATATGACAGCGATTAATGGGAAGTAAAACTTTGTAAGTATGGCTTCCGCCAATCGCCAGGGCCATAGCCGGTGACATTTCTCCCATCATGGAATTGGCGGCCAGAATGCCGATTACTCCCACGACAATATCCACATGCTGCATATTATGAACTATTGCATTCTCGCCGGTAGCGCCATCGTCTGCCCCGGCCTTAAGCATCTGCCCTGTCGCAACTGCGTTGGTGCCAAGAGCCAGAATTCTGACATCCTTAGGCAACTCAGCCTTCAGCTTTTCAACTATACTGCGGCCAATTCCGCCGCCCTGTCCATCAACTACCGCAATCTGCATATTAATCTCCTATTTCATTTTTTTGTAATCCCGTCGTTTTACGTTTTCAATTATACATTATCTGACCCATCATTGCACGATTATTGCGTTTCACGGGGACAGGCTTTTTGTCGCACCAGAAAATGTAAGATGGCATGGGGACGGGGTTCTCTTGTTATCCTTTTGTGGCGTTTCACTTGGGTTGTGCGACCATTGTGGTGAGCGCTTTGTGCGACGATTGAGATGCGCGCCAACGGCCGGACAAGAGTCCACCGACATGGACTCCAACATTTTCGTTGTAGCTGGAGGAATGTTGGAATTGTTGTTACCCCGGAACGGGGACGAGGCGGATTTGCA
>DFGY01000025.1 GCA_002372505.1 Firmicutes bacterium UBA3738 | reverse complement strand
TATTATGCAAATCAATCATCGTCAATAAGCGTTTCACGGGGACAGGCTTTTTGTTTCACTGAGGCGCAGTTGTGTTATAATAAAAAAATGGATAGGACGATATTACATTGCGACATGAATGGCTTCTTTGCTTCGGTGGAACTGCTGGACAGACCGGAGCTTGTTGACGTTCCCATGGCTGTCTCCGGCAATCCCAAAAATCGCCACGGCATTATACTTGCCAAAAACGAAATAGCCAAGGCTTACGGCGTTGTCACAGCTGAGACTATAGGCCAGGCAAAGAAGAAATGTCCGGACCTTGTATGCGTCCCGCCACATCACAAGAAATATTCATACTACTCCAAATTGATAAATGAAATCTACGGTCGGTACACCGATATGGTAGAACCCTTCAGTGTTGATGAGTCCTGGCTGGACGTTACTGCCAGCAGAAAGCTTTTCGGAGACGGAAAGCAGATTGCGGATGAAATCAGAGAGACTGTGAAAAAGGAACTGGGGCTGACCCTTTCAGCCGGCGTTTCTTTTAATAAGATATTTGCCAAAATGGGGAGCGAATATAAAAAGCCCGATGCAACTACCGTTATATCTCGCGAAAATTACAAAGAATTGCTCTGGCCCCTTCCCGTAGGCGAACTGTTTACATGCGGAAAGGCCACACGTGATAAACTCATTCGCACAGGAATAAACACAATCGGAGACCTGGCCATTGCGGATAAAACCCTTCTGATTGCAATGCTCGGCGAGCACGGCGGCCAGCTTCACGAATACGCCAACGGCGAAGACACTTCCCCGGTAGCCCTGTCCTATGAGCGCTCCAGAATAAAATCCGTAGGGCACGGCATTACATTCAGCCGGGATCTTGAATCCCCGGAAGATATTAAAACCGCTGTTACAGCTCTCACCGACCGGGTGTGCGCCCGCCTGAGAAAGTATCAGATGAAGGCCGGAGGCGTAAAAGTAGAAATAAAAGATCCTTCATTTAAAGTCATTTCCAGACAGGTACAGCTCCAAATTCCGGCGGATACACCTGAGATACTGCGGTCTGCAGCACTAGATATAATTGACAATGAATGGCCAAAAGGAAAACTGATCCGGCTAATTACAATAACGGGAATAAATCTTACGGACAATTCCGATCCTCACCAACTTAATATCTTTGCCTTTGGTGAGGAGCAACAAAAGTACGATGCATTAGGTAAAACCATGGATGCCATACGCGGTAAATTTGGCGATTCTTCCATAACCTACGGAAGAATAATAGACAATGACCTGGGAATCAACATACATATTGACGATGATGATTGATATATAAACGTTTCACAGGGACAGGTTTTCTGTTACACTATTCATCCTAATAAAAAGCATTAATAACAATATTTGGTTGACAATCATTACCATTTAAGTTATGCTATTCCTAAAGGAGGTGAAAAAGTGGCACGAAAAGCAAGATTAAAAAGTTCAAGCGAGATTTACCATGTAATGGTGCGAGGAATTAACAAGCGAAAGATATTTAACGAAGATGCGGATTACAAAAGATTTATAGGAATACTGCGTCAGTGTAAAGAATTGAGCGGCTTCAAGTTACTTGCATTCTGCTTAATGGAAAATCATTTTCATCTACTTATAAAAACTGAAGATGAAGATTTAGGCCTTACCATGCAACGTATATGTTCGCGATATGCATTATGGTTCAACAATAAATATGAACGTGTTGGACATCTTTTTCAAAATAGATTTAAAAGTGAACCTGTGAATGATGAAAAGTACTTTTTTACAGTCATTAGATATATCATCAACAATCCGGTAAAAGCTAAAATATGCAATAAATACTATGAATATAAATATAGTAGCGGCATCGACTATCTATACAATACCGGGATAACGGATAAAGATTTTCTTATTACAATGCTAAGAGGTATCAGTGTAGAAGACTTTTTGTTGCAAATTCCAGATGAAGAATGTCTCGACTGTGATGATGAAAGTGTGAGAATTAATGATATTAGAGCAACAACAATTATAAGAGACATTGCTGATGTAAGTAACCCTAGCGATTGTAGTGGTATGCCTGTTGATATGCAAAAGCTTTATATCTCGCAATTCAAATCTAAAGGACTCTCAAGGCGACAGATTAGCAGATTGACTGGGATCTCAATGCGTACGATAAAAAATTATGAAGCTGATATATAAATTGAGTGAAACAAAAAGCCTGTCCCCGTGAAACGCTTTGCTGCGACAAAAAACTTTAAAAATGTGGTATTAAGGGATTTAAGAGTTTTTTAAGGTTTTATTCAGAAAAGTCACCTATAATTTTAGTGTGTAGCATTTAGCTACATCATATAAATATCTCATCCTCAATACACAACCTAAAAGGCGGACCTCGGTCCGCTTTTTAGGTTATTTTTATTTTATTTCGTTATTGCCGGTGAAACAAAAAGCCTGTCCCCGTGAAACGCTTATTTGAGTTCGAATATTTTCATTTGTTTTTGGCCGGTTATGAGACCATTTAGTTTGTCGTCGACTATTTTTTTAATGTCGTCGTTTTCGTCTGTTACGGCGGCTTTGACGCAGTTAATGCTGTCGTCGTCAACCACTCTGTCTATAATCGCGAAGAGGGCTAAGGGTGCTGCGCCGGTGCCTCTGCACTTTTTGTGTGCGCTTAAGACTTCTACTCTTAAGGCGTCTTCTTCATTTACGCAGGCTATAAAGGCTGCAGGCTCTCCTTCTTTCGAAACTATATAGGAGCAATCCTTGCTAAGGCCTTTTACGTTTTCCGGGTTTTCATCTTCATCGAAGCCTTCCCCCATTTCCTCCCCTAGCTTTTCCATGAGCTCGTCTGTGGCTTCGGTCATGGTGGAGACGGAAAATCCGTGTTCTTTCATTCTGCTCATAATAGGCTCGCCGTGCTCTTTTCTCATTTTCTTAAAGTAGCCAAGGGTTTCATCGTTAAGTGAGAATGTATACTCGGTAACATCTCTGACCTCACCTATGTCCATGTGGACAAAGGCGCTGAGCATGGTTTCGTAGCCCTGCATTGTGTCATTGATGTATATTTTCGGGTCGTAGCTTCTTACAGCGTCAATGAGCTCCGTGCCCACGCCCTTTCTACGGGCCTCCCGGGTGACGTAAAAATATGACGTCCTGTAAATGCTGCCCACCGGCTCCAGAGTTATAATCCCCACAGGTGTGCTGCCGTCAAAGGCTACGTACACAACTGTGTCGGCAAGAAGATCCTTTTCAATTCTTTCAATATCAAGGAAACTGCCCGGATCTAGTTTACTTACATCCTCTCTCTTTATTTTGACGATTTCATATGCCATTTTGTTCGCCCCTCTTCATTAATGTCCAAATTCTTCAAACATAATATCATCAAAGATTTCTTTGTCAAGTTGGTTGTCCCGATAGTTATTTCGAAAGCATGTCGATAAGCGGAATGAGATAAAGATCCGCCTCTCTTTTTATCTGCACCGCCTCATCGAGAGGCATCTCGAATACTTCTCCCCGTGACATTCCAACTGCCTGGCTTTCATAGTCGTCTCTAAGGAGACACACCGCCCTGTTGGCAGTAAGGGTAGCCAGCATTCTGTCCCTTGCCGTAGGCGCTCCACCTCTTTGTAGGTAAGCCAGGACAACTGTGCGTATATCCAGATTCGTTCTTTCCAGAAGCTGCTTTCTCAGCTCTTCCACGCTTATATCCACGCCTTCGGCCTTTATAATTATACTGTGATTCTTTCCTCTCTTCATTCCTTCCATGAGCTTGCTGGCCAGCTCGTCTATATCCAGTGGAAGCTCAGGTATGAGAATGGCATCTGCGCCGCCGGTAAGACCTGCGTAAAGGCCTATGTCTCCGCACTCCCTTCCCATAACTTCGATAATAGTCGTTCTCTCGTGGGAAGAGTTTGTGTCTCTGATCATGGAGATTGCATTGAGAACAGTGTTTACGGCTGTGTCATAGCCTATGGTGTAATCCGTGTATCCCATGTCGTTGTCTATGGTTCCCGGAATGCCCATTACCTTCACACCTCTTTTAGCCAGATCCAGGGCGCCCCGGTATGATCCGTCGCCGCCGCAGACTACCAGGCCTTCAATGCCGCACTTCTCAAGATTTGATACGGCTATTCGCTGCCCTTCTTCCGTTTTAAATCTCTCGCTTCTGGCAGTCTTAAGAATGGTTCCTCCCCTGTGCAGAATGTCACCTACAGAGGCCAGGTCCATTCCCTTAAAGGAGCCTTCAATGAGTCCTTCATAGCCCTTCTCAATTCCGATTATCTCCATATCGTAGTAAAGAGCAGTCCTTACTGCCGCTCTTATTGCCGCATTCATTCCCGGTGCATCACCGCCGCTTGTGAGTATTCCTATTCTCTTCATTCCACACCTCCAACTTTTTCGTCTTTTTCGACTTTTTCGATTTTAACGCTCTGTGTTCCAAGGAGCAGTTTTAAAGCTGCCTCGAATTCTTCGCTTGCATTAACATTCATCTCCGACGGCACCTTCATGGCCCCTCCGCCGCTCTTATATATTATTACAGGATCTCTTCCTCTGTATTCCTTAAGAAGCACGCTTATTTTATTAAGCATTTCATTGTTGTCAGCGCCGTCGGGTATTTTCAGCTTTACCAGTTTGTCTGACTGCCCTGCATGCTCACGTATGTCAACGGCCTTGTTGACGATTATTTTAGGCAGCTCATCTTCTTTAAAGTTAACCTTACCGGTGACAGCAACTATGGAATCCTCCGACAGAGTCTGCTGAAACTCTTCATATATTCCGGGGAATACGATGAGCTCAACTTCACCAAAGAGGTCTTCCATATTTCCGAAGCCCATGAGCTTGTTATTCTTTGTGACGTGCTGCTTCATACCGGTCATTATACCGCAAATTGTCACAACGTCACCATCTTTTATTACTGAAGATGTATCATCCTCTGATGCATCCATGAGTTCCCCGGCATTTGTGGATGATATCCGCTCAATCACATCTTTGTATGAAGACAAGGGATTGTCGGAAAGATAGATTCCCAGCATTTCCTTTTCCATGGACATTTTTACGTCGCTGGGAAAGTCTTCGATTTTCGGAAGGCGGGCCATGGACTCGGGCCTTTCCATTTCGTCTGCGTTCATCTGGAACATGGACACCTGACCCTCAAGGTTTTTCCGGTTCATGCTCTGAGCCGACTCCAAAAGAGTCTCGTGCATAGCCATGTGCTGGGCCATGTTTCCTTCAAGGCAGGAAGTGGCGCCGGCTCTAATGAGGCTCTCAAGGGTCTTTTTATTCACCCTCTTTGTATCCAGGTTGCTGACAAAAGTAAATATGTCGTGAGGCAGCCCGTTTATTTCCCTGGCCTCTATAATGGCGTCAATGGCGCCGCCGCCTACGTTCTTAATACCTCTGAGGCCATAGAGTATTTTGTCATCCTTAATGGAGTAAGCCTTCATACTTTCATTTACGTTGGGTGGCAGGACCTCTATGCCCATGTCGCTGCAGTTTCTTATGTAGCGGGCAGTCTGGGTGTAGTCTCCCATTACGCTGGAAAGTAGAGCCGTCATATACTCGATGGTGTAATACTTTTTAAGATAGGCCGTCTCGTAGCCTATTATTGCGTAGGCCGCCGCATGGGATTTGTTAAAGGCGTACTCCGCAAAGCTTACCATCTGGTCGAATATTTTATTGGCTATATCCGCCGGAATGCCGTTTTTCACGCAGCCGGGAATGCCTTCTGCGCCGTTTATGAATATTTCACGCTCGGCCACCATTTCGTCCATGTGCTTTTTGCTCATGGCCTTTCTCAGCTTGTCGGACCTGCCGTAGCTGTAGCCTCCCAGATCTCTTACAATCTGCATTACCTGCTCCTGGTAGACCATGCAGCCGTAGGTAGGCTCTAAAATGGGCCTTAAGGCTTCGTGAAGATACACTATTTCATCAGGGTGCTTTTTATTTCTGACGTAGGTTCCGATGGAATCCATGGGGCCCGGTCTGAAGAGAGATATTCCGGCTATAATATCCTCGAAGCAGTCCGGCTTTAAGTCCTTCATGAACCTGGTCATGCCAGCTGACTCCAGCTGAAATACTCCCGGAGTGTTTCCCGATGAAATAACTTTATATACCTCAGGATCGTCAAAATCCATGGCGTGAAAATCTATATCAATTCCGTGTCTTTCTTTAATAAGGTCCAGGGCGTCCCGGATAATGGTAATGTTTCTGAGTCCAAGAAAGTCCATTTTAAGAAGTCCCAGGTCTTCAAGGGTGTTCTTCTCAAACTGGGTTTCAATAACGTCCCCGTCGCTATAGAGAGGCACGTACTCGTCTACGGCCTTCTTGGATATTACAACTCCCGCCGCATGGGTAGATGTGTTTCTGGGCATGCCCTCAAGGGCTCTCGCCATGTCGATGACCTTCCTGGTGTTAAGGTTTTCATCGTACATTTTCTTAAGCTGGGGATTTCTCACCAAAGCCTTGTCTATGGTAATGTCCAGGCTGGTGGGGATGGCTTTGGCAATGGCGTCGGTCTCGGCGTAACTGACTCCGAGGACTCTTCCCACGTCGCGAACGGCAGCCCTTGCCTTCAAGGTACCGAAGGTAATAATCTGGGCCACCCGGTCGGAGCCGTACTTTCTTATAACGTAATCTATGACCGCGCCTCTTCTGTCGTCGACAAAGTCAATATCAATATCCGGCATGCTCACTCTTTCGGGATTTAAGAATCTCTCGAAAATGAGCCCGTACTTTATTGGATCCGTATCGGTAATTCTAAGGGTGTAGGCTACAATGCTCCCTGCGGCGGAGCCTCTTCCGGGACCGACCATAATGCCGTTTTCCCGGGCGTAGTTCACGTAGTCCCACACTATGAGAAAGTAATCCACAAAGCCCATTTGCTCAATTACGGAAAGCTCCATGTCCAGCCTTTCCTTAAGAGTCCGTTTCATTTCTTCGTCAGGCTCGGGGTAAAGCTCGGCCATGCCCAGCTCACACAGCTCCCTGAGGTAGCCGCTGTGGGTCTTGCCTTCCGGCACGGGGAATTCCGGCAGGTGAAGATTGCCGAATTCAAAGTCCACCCGGCATGAATGGGCGATTTTATAAGTGTTGTCAAGAGCCTCGGGAACAGCAGCAAATATTTCCCGCATTTCCTCTTCACTTTTAAGATAGAACTGACCGTTTGGATAACGCATACGGTCTTCATCGTCAATGTTTGATGCAGTCTGAATACAGAGAAGCACATCGTGAGCCTCGGCATCTTCCTTGTTTATGTAATGAACGTCATTTGTGGCAACGAAGGGAATCCCCGTCTCATCGTGAAGCTTCATCATAAGGGGGCGGATTCTCTTTTCCTCGTCCATTCCCTGATCCTGAAGCTCAAGGTAGTAATTTCCCTCGCCGAATATTTCAAGATGCTCCAAGGCTTCCCTTTTTGCACCTTCGTAATCTCCATTTAACAGTTTATACTGAACTATTCCTTTAAGACATGCAGAAAGGCAAATAAGACCCTCGCTATACTTTCTCATTACTTCCTTGTCTATACGAGGTTTGTAGTAATAGCCTTCCGTATAGCCGATGGATACCAGCTTCATAAGGTTGTTATAGCCAGTCTGATTTTTTGCAAGGAGGACCAGATGATTCTGATAGCGGTCATGCTCCATAGTCTTTGAGAACCTGCTTCCCGGAGTTGTGTATACCTCGCAGCCGATTACAGGATGAATCCCCTGTTTCTTGCATTCTTTATAAAAATCAATCACCCCAAACATGACTCCGTGGTCTGTAATGGCCAGGGAATCCATGCCCAGCTCCTTCGCCCTCTTCACTACCCGGTCAATTCTGGCCGCGCCGTCAAGGAGGCTGTATTCAGTATGCAGATGCAAATGGGTGAAAGCCATTATTTACTAATCTCCATTTCAACCTTCTGGGCCGCCCTCTTAATACCCGCTTCTTCAAGAGCCATGTTGCATGTCTCCTGCATGAAGTAAAAGGCATCCCAGTATTCATCGGTCCTGCACCAGGCGAAGAAGTCTATGTTCACCCGGCCGTCCAGGACGCTGCTGACGCCAAAGGATGGCGCCGGTTCGTCTATGATGAGGACGGAAGAATCGGCAACTGCCTTTAGCAGATCTTCCACCTTTCTGATATCCGCATCCTGCTCCACCTGGAAGGTCATATCGACTCTTCTGATATCCTTGGCTGTGTAGTTTGTAAGAATGGAAGTGCTGATAATGCTGTTTGGCACTTCTATCTCTTTGTTATCGTAGGTCCTTAAGGTGGTTCTGAGAATGGTTATTTTCTCTACGTAACCTTCAAAGCCGTCAATTCTGATAAAATCCCCTGCCTTAAAAGGATGGGAGGCTATAATCATTATTCCTCCGGCAATATTTGCCAGGGTATCCTTTACGGCCAGGGCAACGGCAGCTCCGGTCACCCCCATAACCGTAATGAAAGACGAAGGATTAACGCCCACTTTTTCCAGAGCAACTATGACTATCAGTATGATTCCCAGCACCCTTGCTGCGCTGATAATGAAGCTCTGAAGAAGAGGCTCCAGCTTGGTCCTTTTCAGTGCCCTTTTTAGCACGGCAACCAGTATGAGCAGAATTATAATTCCTGCTACAACAGTTACTCCTGCCCATCCCCATTCTATTAAAATTTCTTTGGTGGCTTCATTCATGGCTAAGTACTCCTTCGTACTATTTTACATTACATTTCTATATTACATTTTTCTGTTTCTGCGTCTTTCAAGCTCTTTAAGGAACTTCTTTCTGAGCCTAATGTCGTCAGGCACTACTTCCACCAGCTCGTCGGTGTCTATAAACTCTAAAGCTTCCTCCAGGCTCATTACCACAGCCGGCGGCAGCTTCACGGCATCGTCAACGCCGGCAGCTCGCATATTGGTCTTCTGCTTTGATTTACATGGGTTTACTACCATGTCATCGGACCTGCTGTTCTCACCGATAATCATGCCTTCGTACACATGGGTGCCCGGCTCTATGAACAACCTGATTCTCTCGGATATTCCCGAAAGAGCGTAGGGTGTGGCAGTGCCCTCTTCCTGTGCAATGGCAACGCCGCTGGTGCGCTCCGGAATGTCACCCTTGTAGTCTTCAAAGCGGTCAAAGCGTCTTACCATGGTGCCTTCCCCGTGAGTATCGTTTATAAATTCCGAGCGGTATCCGAGTAGTCCTCTCGTAGGCACCAGGAACTCAATGTGGCAGTAACCGTTTTCTGTGCTCATTTCCTGCATAAGGCCTTTTCTTAGGTTGAGCTTTGATATTACAGACCCTGAGTATTCCTCCGGTACCGATACCACTACTTCCTCCACAGGCTCCTGCTTCTTTCCGTTTTCACCCTTTCTCATTATTACTTCCGGCTTGCTCACTGCCAGCTCGTAGCCTTCTCTCCTCATATTCTCAATGAGGATGGAAAGGTGCAGCTCGCCTCGGCCGCTGACTTTAAAGCTGTCTGTAGAGTCCGTCTCCTCGACTTTGAGGCCGACGTTTACTTCCAGCTCCTTATTCAGTCTGTCTCTTAAATGTCTGGATGTAACGTACTTACCTACTTTACCCGCAAAGGGTGAATCGTTAACCATGAAATTCATGGAAAGTGTAGGCTCTTCTATACTGATCATTTCCATAGGCTGCGGGTCGCTTGCCACGGTAATGGTCTCACCTATGGAAATGTCCGATATTCCCGATACAACAACGATGTCGCCGGACACGGCTTCGCTTACCGGCATTCTTCCAAGGCCTCTGTACACAAAGACCTGATTTATTTTGTCCTGTCTGATGTCCTCTGCGCTGCCCCGGCAGATAGCTACCTGCTGGGCTTCCTTCAGAGTACCCTGGGTGATTCTTCCGATGCCCAGTCTGCCGATGTAATCATCATAGGCCAGGGCTGAAATCTGCAGCTGAAGAGGCTCCTCATCCTTATCCGGATAAGGCTTGCAGTGCTCTATGATAGTATCGAATAAAGGTGTAATATCCAGACCGTTTTCACCCTTGGCGTTCTTGCCACGCTTCTGGCCACCCTTTTCAATTTCAATTCCTTCTACTTCCTTCGGATCGTAAACGACGATTCCCTGACGGGCTATGCCGTAAAGAATGGGGAAGTCCAGCTGCTCGTCGTTTGCCTCAAGGTCCATGAAGAGTTCATATACCTCGTCTACAACCTCGTCTATTCTGGAGTCCTTCTTGTCAATTTTGTTTATGAGAAGAATTGGGTTAATGCCCTGCTCCAGGCTCTTTTTAAGTACGAACCTGGTCTGTGGCATGGGGCCTTCGCTGGAATCAACAAGAAGTATTACCGTGTCTACGGTCTTCATAATACGCTCTACTTCCGATGAAAAGTCTGCGTGTCCCGGTGTGTCCACAATGTTTATCTTAGTATCTCCGTGCATGACGGAGCAGTTCTTTGAATAAATGGTAATGCCTCTCTCCCTTTCAATGTCGTCGGAGTCCATTACGCAGTCCACCACTTCCTCGTTTTCGCGGAATACGCCGCTCTGCCCGAGAAATGCATCTACCAGTGTGGATTTTCCCGCATCTACGTGAGCTATTACTGCTATGTTAATTATCTTTTGTTTGTCAGCCATTTTTACCTGCCTTCTTTCCTTCCTTCTTGCCTTTCTTCTTGCCTTTGAATTTAACTTTGTCATTCTATCACAAACCTCAGATTAATACAAAAGCGTTTCACGGGGACAGGCTTTTTGTTTCACCAGAAAATGTAAGATGACAAGGGGACGGTTCTCGTGTCATCTTTTTGTGGCGTTTCACTTGGGTTGTGCGACCATTGTGGTGAGCGCCTTGTGCGACGATTGAGATGCGCGCCAACGGCTGGACAAGAGTCCACCGACATGGATTCCAACATTTTCGTTGTGGCTGGAGGAATGTTGGAATTGTTGTTACTCA
>DFGY01000019.1 GCA_002372505.1 Firmicutes bacterium UBA3738 | reverse complement strand
ATGCAGTTCGACAGAGGTTACCTGTCACCTTACATGGCTTCAGATATGGAAAAGATGGAAGCAACACTGGAAAATCCGTATATCCTTCTTACAGACAAGAAGATTTCAAACATCCAGGAAATCCTTCCGCTTCTCGAGCAGGTTGTCAAAGCCGGCAAGAAGCTCCTCATCGTTGCTGACGATATCGAAGGCGAAGCTCTTGCAACGATCGTTGTCAACAAACTCCGTGGTACATTTGACTGCGTAGCAGTTAAGGCTCCGGGATTCGGCGACAGACGTAAGGCTATGATGGAAGACCTGGCAATCCTGACAAACGGAACAGTTATCAGCGAAGAGCTGGGCTACGCTCTCAACGAGACAACACTTGACATGCTGGGTACAGCTGCAAGCGTAAAGGTTGACAAGGACAACACAGTAATCGTTGGAGGAGCAGGCACAAAGAAAGATATCGACGCAAGAGTTAAGCAGATCAGAGCTCAGATCGAAGAGACAACAAGCGAATTCGATAAGGAAAAGCTCCACGAAAGACTGGCTAAGCTCACAGGCGGCGTTGCAGTTGTAAGAGTTGGTGCAGCTACAGAGACAGAGCTGAAGGAAAGAAAGCTGAGAATCGAAGACGCACTCAACGCTACAAAGGCCGGTGTTACAGAAGGTATCGTAGCAGGCGGCGGCGTTGCTCTGGCAAACTGCATCCCGGCGGTAGCCAAGTTCGTCAAGACACTCTCAGGCGACGAAAAGACAGGCGCAAGCATTATCCAGAGAGCTCTGGAAGAACCTGTTAGACAGATTGCTGAAAACGCCGGATTCGAAGGCAGCGTAGTAGTTGCCAAGGTAATCGGCAGCAAGGCAGGCACAGGCTTCAACGCCAGCACAGAGCAGTACGTTGACATGATCAGCGCAGGTATCGTTGACCCTGCAATGGTTACAAGATCAGCACTGCAGAACGCAGCATCAGCATCCGCAATGCTTCTCACAACAGAAGCCGGCGTAGTGGACATCAAAGAGGAAGAACCTCCGATGCCGGCAGGCGCACCCGGAATGGGCGGCATGGGAATGATGTAACCGTTTCACGGGGACAGGCTTTTTGTTTCGTCCCAGAAATGCAAACAATTACCAAAAAAATAAGACGAGTCAAACAGGCTCGTCTTTTTTATATGGAAAAACTTTGCATTAAAAAATAAAACACAACTGGCCTTAAGTGGTGTATAATGGAATATCACAAATAGGAAGAACAATAGGAGGGCGAACATGACACAGTATTTCAACGAACCATCGAGAACATTTAATGAGTATCTGTTAATTCCCGGATATTCCTCTAAGGAATGCACTCCGGCCAACGTGGTGCTTAACACACCTGTGACAAAATTCAAGAAGGGAGAAGAGCCGGCTTTGACCATGAAGATTCCTCTGGTGTCCGCTGTAATGCAGGCGGTATCCGACGACAAGATGGCGATCGCTCTTGCCAAGGAAGGCGGAATTTCATTCATATTCGGTTCACAGCCCATAGAGAGTCAGGCGGAAATGATCAGAAGCGTTAAGGACCACAAGGCAGGCTTCGTAAAGAGCGATGCCAACATCAGACCCGATCAGACTCTTGCGGATCTTCTTGAGCTTAAGGAGCGCACCGGACATTCCACTACAGCGGTTACGGAAGACGGCACGCCCCAGGGTAAATTCCTGGGCCTCATTACAAGCCGTGATTACCGTATCAGCAGAATGTCCCTCGATGAAAAGGTAAAGGACTTCATGACTCCTTTCGAAAAAATTATTTACGGCGAAGACGGAATCACTCTGTCCGAGGCCAACGACATACTGTGGGACAACAAACTCAATTCCCTTCCTATAATAGATAAAAACCAGAGACTCACAAGCTTCGTATTCCGTAAGGACTACGATTCACATAAGGCCAACCCCAACGAAATTCTCGACGACCACAAGAGATACATCGTTGGCGCCGGTATAAATACTCGTGATTACGAAGAGAGAATTCCGGCTCTCGTTGAAGCCGGTGCAGACGTGCTGTGCATCGACTCCTCGGAAGGCTACAGTGAATGGCAGAAGGATACCCTGGACTTCGTTCGTGAGAAATACGGCGACGCGGTAAAAATCGGCGCAGGAAATGTTGTTGACGCTGAAGGCTTCAGATATCTGGCTGAGGCCGGTGCTGACTTTGTAAAAATAGGAATCGGCGGCGGCTCGATCTGCATTACCAGAGAGCAGAAGGGTATCGGCCGCGGACAGGCCAGCGCAGTAATGGATGTTGCAGCTGAGCGTGACAAGTACTTTGAAGAAACGGGCATATACGTTCCCATTTGTTCCGACGGCGGCATCGTTTACGATTACCATATGACACTGGCTCTGGCAATGGGCGCAGACTTCCTCATGCTGGGACGCTACTTTGCAAGATTCGACGAGGCTCCCGGTGCCAGACTGAACGTCAATGGTAACTATGTAAAGGAGTACTGGGGCGAAGGTTCAAACCGTGCCCGCAACTGGCAACGCTATGATATGGGCGGTGACGGCAAGCTTTCATTTGAAGAGGGCGTTGACTCATACGTTCCCTATGCCGGCAGCCTTTCCACTAACGTGAGACAGTCCCTGCAGAAGGTTAAGTCCACAATGTGCAACTGTGGCGTACTCAATCTGCCGGATCTGAGGCAGAACGCCAAGCTGACTCTCGTATCAGCCACAAGTATCGTTGAAGGCGGAGCCCATGATGTAATTAAGAAGGATACAACTAATAGTTCCATGAGATAGGGAAGATATTACGCTATATTTGTGTTAAGAAATATTATTGAGGAAAAGTGATGGGAACGATTGAATGGATTGTTGCTTTTGCAGTTGGTTGTACGGTATGGCTCGTGTCAAAAAACCTTTATGCCGGACTGATAGTCCTGGCTGTGCTTGTTGTACTTTTTATCGTTGGCAGTCGTATGTTGGACTGGCGCGACAATAAAAGAACTGCAGAACAGGGAAGTGCTGCAAAAAAAGATGATGCCGCGAATGTCGAAGGGCAGCTTTATGAATACGACGGCTACATTGGCAGGACTCCCATGGAGGCAATAATTGCATCTGAAGACGACCATGACATATGCATGTATTGCGGCTGCTACACGGGAGGCGCCAGTGACGTGTGCCCGGATTGTCTGGATAAAATCCAGAACGGTGGCTTGTAATTCTGTAACGGATCGGCTGAATAAGCCGATTTTTTTTGCGTGAAAGCAATTGACAAATTATGTAATATAACATAAAATGTAAATCAATATTTTTACTGGTATTTAATGTGGTATTGACAATAGGGGATATATACCCTAAAATAAGGAGAGAATAATGCCAACGATTAGTAGCTTTTACGGAATAATAATTGTAATGTATTTGCGAGGAAAGGAGCACAATCCTCCTCACATACATGCAATAACGCAAGATTTTGACGCTCCATTTTTGATTGAAACAGGTGAGATAATGGAGGGAGAATTTCCGCCAAAAGCGAAATCAATGGTTAAAGAATTCGTAATTACTTATCGTGAAGAATTGGAGGAAATGTGGAATACGGGAGTTTACTATAAACTTCCACCGCTAAAATAATATGTTTCATAAGGCTATAGATTTACAGTTTGGTGAAGGAACATGCATGGACGTCACTTTCCAGGATGGGAAAGTTGTGCGTTATGATGTGGAGTGCCTTTTTAATAAATATCCGTCATTAAAAGCCCTTGAGGAAAGGAAATTGTTTTTGTCAGGAAAACTCATGGGTTATTACGGTATCATATGGACCGATGATTTGGATTTGGAAACAGAGACTATTTACAATGAGGGAGTGGTCATTCGTGATGTAAGGCCAGCCAATAAAATTGGTGAGGTAATATTAAAAGCGCGTGCAAAGGCTGGACTATCACAGAAAGAATTAGCGGCTAGAACACAAATTGATCAGTCAGATATATCTAAGATTGAGCGTGGAATATCCAATCCAACCATAGACACTATTGAAAAAATAGCTGTTGGATTAGGAGGAAAATTGGAATTCAAAATAAAAATAGATAACCGTAAGTTGCTAAAACAGGAAGAGAGGTAGCATTGTGGGTAAGAAAATAGTTATTACAAAGGAAAACTTCTGGAATTACCTTCCCAAGGTCAGGGAAGTGGCGGACAAGTACGGCTACGAAGTCGTGTATGAACCGGAACCTCTTAAGGTGGCGCCGCACCTTCCCGATGCGGAAATAGTAATGGGCCTGGGACGTAAAATTCTGGACGGCACCACAGAGGAACTTAAGTGGGTGGCTGCTCAATCTGCCGGGGTGGACTGGTATTTCCGCTCACCCTACAGGCCGAAGCACGAGGTGCTTCTCACCAACATGGCTGGAGCTTTCGGCTCAGGCGTAGCCGAAAATACAATAATGATATTGTTGGAAGTGCTGAGAAGGCAGCCGGAATATCAGCAGTTCGTAAAGGACAGGATTTTCAGATACGACCTGTACACCAGATCTATAGAAGATTCCAGGATAACCATCGCCGGAACCGGAGACCTAGGTACATCTGTAGCTAAGAGACTGAGAGCCTTCTGCCCTGAGTCCATTACAGGTGTGAACGTGCGGGGAACAAATCCGGAAAATGCCTACGATAAAATTATAAAGCAGGAAAGCATTGATGAGGTTCTGCCGGAGACGGACATTCTCATTTTGTGCCTCCCGGGAGTAGCAGCAACGAAGGGCTATATCGATGCCAGACGTCTGGCTCTCATGCCGGAAAATGCGGTAATAGTAAACTCTGGAAGGGGAAATGCCATAGTCCAGGCGGATTTAATTGATGCATTGACCAATGGAGTAATAAGCGGCGCAGCTCTGGACGTTTTTGAGAATGAGCCTCTTAAACCCGACGATCCTATTTATGACTGTCCCAACCTGGTAATGACACCCCATTCAGGAGGGAGTATATTGGCGGATGTGACTATAAAGAATACCTGCAGAATGTTCTGCGAGAACCTGGAAAACTACTTTAACGGGCGTCCGCTCAATAATCTTGTCGATCAGCAAAAAGGGTATTGATGTAACTGCCGGTTGTGTAGTAGTATAAAGAAAATAATAAATAGCAGAGGTCTTTTCCGACTGGGCCCGGCATAGGTGGAAATATGCCAGGATGAGCGTGACACGGGCACGCATGTCCTGGCTTTTTTATTATTTACAACAGACCCGTAGGATATTAAAATGAAAGGAGAATAGCATGGCAGCAGGTATTACTAGAGTATTTAAAGATAAGTTATTTAAGATTGTATTTGGGGAGAACAAAGCAAATGCATTAGCACTTTACAATGCCATTAACGGAACGTCCTACACAAATGTGGAGGACGTTAAAATAACTACTATCGATGGGGCTGTATACATTGGAATGAAAAACGATGTATCTATTTTATTCGATAATGTTATGAGCCTTTACGAGCATCAAAGTACCTACAATCCGAACATGCCTCTTCGTGGCCTCGAATACTTTGCAATTCTTTACTCCAACTTTCTGGATGAAGAAAAGGGAGGAAAAATGAGCATGTTCAGAAGTACACTGGTACAAATACCAACGCCAAGATATTTAGTGTTCTATAACGGGAAAGAAGAACGTCCCGAAAGATTAAACATGAAGCTGAGCGATGCATATTCCGGTGAAGGTGATGTGGAAGTTACGGCACATTTAATAAACATTAACTACGGAAAGAATAAAGATCTGATAGATTTATGCAAGCCTCTGCAGGAATACTGCGAAATCAATAACAAGATACGCAGATATCAGAAGGAAAAATACTCTATCGAAGAGGCTGTGGAAATGGCTGTTGAAGAGTGCTTGCAGGAAGGTATTCTGGAGGACATTCTCATGAAAGAAAAGAACAGAGTAATTAGTTCATTGCTTACAGAACTGACCGAAGAAGAAAAAGAGAGCGTTTATACTGCCAATGGATTTGAAGATGGCTTCGATAAAGGCATGAAAGAAGGCATGGAAAAAGGTATGGAACGTGTCTCAAATCTTTTTTCATTGTTAATAAAAGAAGGGTTATCGGATGATATAGAAAAAGCGTTGCATGATTCCGAACATTTGGAAAGATTGCTTGAAAAGTATAACGTGTAACCAAATCGGTAAGAAATCGGGCAGAAACACTCGGAATTTTCTGAAAGATATTTATTGAATATGTTGAGTATAAACAAGCTGTGTGGTATCATTCAATTAGTTAAAAGCATAGAAGTAAATGACCGACTTGTTTTTACTTGTTTAAAAGATGGAAGGGGTGTTCCCAATGAAAAGGATGAAACGATTGTCTTATTTTCTCGTTTTCGCGTTGCTAATGACGACGCTGTTTTCCGGGACGAGTGTTTTTGCCGGTGGGCCAAGTCCGAATATCGATGTTACACCAACGCTGGAATTGGATGGGACTACTGTCAAATTGAAATGTACGTTTGATCCAAAGTTGTTTGGTGGAGCTACTGTAAAGCGCTATAATGAAACAATGAACGTAACGCAAGATATCGGTTCTGCTTATAGTGATTCATATATTACTTATAATGATTCGTCTGTTCAGGAGGGAATGACATACAGATATCAGTTGTATAAAGGGGAGAACTATACGAATTGGTCTGCGAGTATTACAATTCCCAAGGAAGAACTCCCGCCACCCCCGCCACCTTCGCCAATACCTGCTATAACCGATATTGTTGCACCTTCTGTAAGGAGTGTAACTGTCGACCAATCATACACCTTAATGGGTAAGGCCAATATTGGTGGAACAATTAATTATGGAAAATATAAAGAGGATGGTTACGATCGCACTTGCTATGATACTAAGGTTGAATTGCTTGATGGTTCAAAGGTGATTGGATCAGTTTCTCCATCATCTGGATATTTCGGTTTTAATAATATTACCGTACCCTATGGCGAGTACAAGACATTTACGGTTAGGGTTTCAGCCACTATCGATGGTAAAGTGTATTCAGGAACCAAGACCGTAAAGGCTCGTTCAAAGCAAATGAAAAAAATCAAAGGTGTTCGCGTTACGAAGATAAGTGCGAAACGTGCAGTAGTAAGGTGGAGCAGTGTAGATGGCGCGACTTCCTACAGAATATATAAAGGTAAAAAGAAGGTCAAAGAGGTTAAGTCCCTTGTTACAAAGTGCACGGTGAAAGGCAAGGGCGCAGGTAAGGCAAAATATAAAGTTGTACCGGTGAGAAAATCCGAGGGCAAGAAATACGCAGGAAAGGGTGCAACTGCTAAGCCTAAATCAAACGTATACATTACTGCAAATACAGGCGCGGTTAATTCATGGAATGTTAAAGCTAGCTTTATTGTTAAAAAAGTTTCCCTGTCCGGAAGAACATATACTGTTACAGGCTGGGGAAAGAACTATGCAATGTATATTAAGCTGAAGAAGTTCAAGTCAATTAAAATCACAGTATACTGCGACGGAAAAATTGTGGCTAAGAAGACAATAAAGAATAAGAGGATGAATCTTAATCCACAGCGCAGCAAAAAAATGACATTTAAGATAAAGGGCAAAGCCGGAGCAGATTTGCGTCACGGATTTACAAATGTATCGGTAAGGTGTACATGCGATCCCGTAACTCTCAATCCGTAATTGCAGCCTCGTAAGCATAAAGGGTGTTGCTCAAGGCAACATTCTTTTTTCGTTGACAAGTCTTATTTCCGGGTGGTATAATTTCATTAAATCAATTCAACAAAACGATTTAGTGAAATGTTATTTTGGAGGAAGACAAGTAATGAAAGAACTACTCTCAGGAAACGAGGCACTAGCCCGCGGACTATATGAAGCCGGCGTCACTTTTGCGTCTGCTTATCCGGGCACGCCAAGTACGGAGGTACTGGAAAACCTCGTACAGTACAAAGACGATGTTTACAGCGAATGGGCTCCCAACGAGAAGGTAGCCACAGAGGTTGCTTACGGCGCCAGCATGGCAGGGGCAAGATCCTTCTGCACCATGAAGATGGTAGGATTAAACGTTGCAGCCGACCCGCTTTTCACCGCTGCATATCAGGGTGTAAACGGCGGTTTCGTTCTCATGTCAGCTGACGACCCAAGCATGCATTCTTCCCAGAATGAGCAGGACAACCGTCACTACGCCAGACATGCCAAGATTGCCATGATCGAACCTTCAGACAGCCAGGAGTGTAAGGACTTCATTGTAAAGGCTTACGAGCTGTCCGAGAAATTCGACACACCGGTGCTCTTCCGCATGACTACGAGACTGGATCATTCCAAGAGCCTTGTGGAATTCGGCGAACGCACAGAGCACAAGATTCCGGAATACGAAAAGAACCCGCGTAAAAATATTTGTACGCCGGCTAACGCTTACCTGAATCACCCAATCGTCGTGCAGAGACTGGAGAATCTGGCTGAGTACGGCAACGACTGCGACCTTAACTCAGTTGAAATGAACGGCACAAAGATCGGCGTAGTTACAGCCGGTATCTCATATCAGTATGCAAAGGAAGCATTCCCGGAAGACACTTCATTCCTGAAGCTGGGACTCACATATCCACTGCCAATGAAGCTTATAAAGGACTTCGCAAGCAAGGTGGACGAGCTTTACATCATTGAAGAGCTTGACGGATTCATGGAAGACCAGATCAAGGCTGCAGGCATTGAGTGTAAGGGTAAGGAACTTACAGGTGAGATGTACGAGCTTAATGCTCAGCTGCTGGAAGAACGCATCTTCGGCAAGGCTCCCGAAATAAAAGAAGTTGCAGCAAAGGCAGTGGCAAGACCTCCGGCACTTTGCCCGGGATGCCCACACAGAGGATTCTTCTACACCATGTCCAAGGGCAAGGATTTCGTTTGCACCGGCGACATTGGATGCTACACACTGGGCTCGGCTCAGCCACTGAATGCCCTCGATTCATGTCTTTGCATGGGCGGCGGATTCACGGTTGCTATGGGAATGTCCAAGGTCTTCGAGCAGACCGGAGCAGACAAGAAAGTCTTCGGCGTTGTAGGCGACTCAACATTCTTCCACAGCGGCATGACAGGCCTTGCGGAAATCATATACAACAAGGGAAAAGTTATTCCTGTAGTTCTGGATAACGGCATTACAGGCATGACGGGTCAGCAGGAAAACCCGGGCAGCGGATACACTCTTGAAGAGGACGTTGCAAACGTAATCAGCATTGAAGGCGTAATGAAGGCCTGCGGATTCGTAAATATATTCACAGTTGACCCGCAGGATCTGACTGCAATGCAGGAAGCTGTGGACGGAGCTCTCGCTTCCGAGGAGCCGGCTGCCATCGTTACAAGACGTGAATGCCGCCTGCTGAAGAGAGCCGAAAAGCCCGACGGCATCTGCAAAGTTGATTCCGACAAATGTATCGGCTGCAAGATGTGCGTAAAGGTTGGATGCCCGGCTATCTCATTCAAAGACGGAAAATCAATTATCGACCATACACAGTGCGTAGGCTGCACAGTCTGCATGCAGGTTTGCCCCGTAGAGGCTATAGAAAAGGAGGCTAAGTAATATGTCAGATGTAAAGAGCGTCATAATCGCAGGCGTAGGCGGACAGGGTGCTATCCTCGTCAGCAAAATAATGACTAACGGTCTCATTCAGGCCGGCTACGATGTAAAACAAAGTGAAGTTCACGGAATGTCCCAGCGTGGCGGCAGCGTTACCACTCAGGTTCGCTGGGGAGAAAAGGTTTACGGCCCCGTATTCGGTAAGGGCTGCGCCGACCTTCTCATAGCCATGGAAAACATGGAAGCCGTTCGCTATGCAGACTTCTTGAAGCCCGATGGCGTAGCAGTAATTAACGACTACGAAAGAGATTCCATGACCACCGCTTCAGGTCTGGAGGAATATCCGGAAGGCTGCCTTAAGGCAATGCAGGATCAGTTTAAGACTATCGCTGTTGATGCTGAAGGAATCGCAGAAGAGTTGGGCAATGCCAAGTGCATGAACGTGGTTCTCTTCGGCGCACTGGCCGATTCCCTGGGAATGCCGGACATTGACTGGGAACAGGTTGTTGCAGACACAGTTCCACAGAAGGTGCGTGATCTGAACATCGAAGCATTCCGCAGAGGAAGAGCCGAAGCAAAATAAATTGCACAAAATTGTTATGTATAATTGAGGCGAATATAGGAAGGGCCGGCCGGGGAGATTCTTTGAGCCGGCTCTTTCAACATGAATGGATGAGTTACTAAGCATTATTGACTATATAAAAATGGCTGATAAAATGAAAAGTATAGTGGAGTAGGAAAGAATGGAAGAAAAGCTGACAAGACGCCAAAGGCAGGCTATGGAAACCAGGCAGCGGATAAAAAAGTCAGCAATTGACCTCTTTAACGAGAAAGGGTTCGACAATGTTTACATTGAAGACATTGCAGCTGCTGCAGGTTGTTCCCCCGGGAACATTTATCATTATTTTAAAAATAAAGAAGAGTTATCCATGCAGATGACGGAGCATGTCGATGAGGAGTACGCCAAGCTGGCTGAGTTGTACAGGGACAATGACAACATGACCGAACTTGAGAAGCTGCTGGATTTCGTCAGTGAGTCTCTCAGAATCAGCAGCGAGGAGTCGGTGCTGTACGCTTCATTTGTATACGGAATTAAGAATCCCGAAAGTGGCGTGCTGAAGGTCACCTGGGAACGGGAATACTTCCGCCTGCTTCGTGAACTTGCCGAAGGCTCGGTGGCGGAAGGAAGTCTGCCTGCAGATACTGATGTGACGAACCTGGTTAACAGGTTGGTGACCATCCACAGAGGGACCCTCATTAATTGGCAGCTTTGCGGTGGCGATTTCGACCTTGTAAAAATGGGCAGATCCATTGCGGAAGATATGATTAGAGGTATGCAGAGGTGATAGAAGCAACATTATTCTTCGTGTTATTCTTAATATTCTTAGGGATTTTCCTGCTGGTATATAAAATCGAGCACAGAAATCTTACAGTAGGCATTCTTTTGGTTATCACTCTCCTCATGCTGTTTAACAGTGCGCGGGGATTGTTTTCTTATTACTCCGACACCATTGATGCTCATCTCCCTCTGGCTATTACTGTTAAGGGAGTGACCGGATTTATCATGTCGGTAATCGGCTTTGTGCCAACGGCCATGGTCCTCATTACAATCTGGTACGGTGTCACCGTAATTCGTAAGGAAGGCCTGGGTTCGCAGAATGCCCGTACACTGGGATTTGGAATAGTGCTCATAGCATACACCATCATCTGGCCGTTAATCGGAGGATTTAACAGCGGAATAATATTTCAGTTTATATATGGTATAGTCGGTACTTGTGTTATCTACCTTATCGCGCTTAAATCCATGTACACATTATCCAGTATCATCAACCTGATTCATAAAAAGGGCGGCAAGGATCTGGATTACCTAATTGTGATGGGCGCTGGTCTCAGAGGTGACAAGGTGGAAATTCTCATGGACCGCAGGCTTGAAAAAGTAATTGAGCTCCGTGAACTGAATCCGGGTGCCAAGGTCATTGTCACCGGAGGCTGGTCGGAAGACGAGAAAATAATCACGCCGGCAGAAATGGCCCAGCGTCTGGTTGAGATGGGCATACCCGAATCAGAGATACTTATAGATAACGACTCCACAGATACAGTATCCGACATAGACGGCGCCAAAGCCCTGATTATTGGAGATAAGGCTGAAAGTTTGAAAGGCATTGATGTAAGTACGGACAAAGGCGCGAAACTATTTTTCAAAAACCTGAAAATAGCCCTTGTAACCAGCAACTACCACGTCTTCAGATCCCTCATCGTAGCGAAAAAAGCAAAAGTAAAATGCATTGGATACGGAACCCAGGTGCGCACTGATTACCGTATGAATGCATTTATACGTGAGTACCTGCATTACCTTAAGCTGTCGAAAAACCTTCACATCACACTGCTATGCATATTCATAGCAGTAGGTATCATGCTCATATCATTTATCCTAGTAAACTTCCCTGAAGCAACCGATCACTTATTCTATTAATAGCGTTTCACGGGGACAGGCTTTTTGTTTCGCACTCTACCGGCGAGAGTGCGAAACAAAAAGCCTGTCCCCGTGAAACGCTCAAACTTCTTAATTTATCTCTTAAGTAAGTTGCCGATGATGCCGCGGGCGAAGGCGGCGCCGGCGTTGCCACCGATTTTTGCGGCGGTCTTGCCGAAGGCTTTGCCGAATATTCCTTTGCCGATTTCGCGGCCTACTGTGCCGGCGGCGCTTCTTGCTGCGTCGCGGGTGGCTTTGTTTACTTTCTTTTTCTTAGGCTTGGCTTCTTCCTTGGGTTTGGCTGCAGGCTTTTCCGGTTTGGCGGCTGCGGCCTCGGCTGCTGCAGCTTCAGCCTGTGCCTGTGGCTCGGCTTCGGCGGCCTGTGCTTCAGCCTGCGCTGCCTGCTGTGCTGCTGCGTCTGCCTGGGCTGCGAGAGTCTCGAAGGCGGATATATTGTCTACGGAAGTTCCGTATTTTTCAAAGAGGGGGCTGCCTTCTATGCAGGCCTTCCGCTCGGCTTCCGGGGCTACTGCCATGAGGCATTGAGGTGGAAGGATGTTTCCTTTCTGTACGATCTGGGGCGTTCCTTTTTCGTCTAGGAAGGATACGAGAGCTTCGCCTGTTCCCAGTTCCGTCAGCAATTGTTTTGAATCAAATTCCGGATTGGCTCTGAATGAATCAGCCGCGGCCTTTATATTTTTCTGCTCGGCGGGAGTGAAGGCTCTCAGGGCGTGCTGGACTTTATTGCCCAGCTGCGACAGCACGCTGCTGGGAATGTCCGCCGGATTCTGAGTGCAGAAATAAATTCCCACGCCTTTGGATCTGATTAGTTTTACGACCTGCTCTACCTTTTCCAGAAATGCCTTAGAAGCATCGCTGAAGAGCAGGTGAGCCTCATCGAAGAAGAACACTATCTTGGGCTTGTCCATGTCGCCGACTTCCGGCAGGTTCTCAAAGAGCTCGGCCATCATCCACATAAGGAAGGTGGAGTAGAGGCGGCCGTTGTTTATGAGGCTGCTGGAGTCAAGAATGTGAATCATTCCCTTGCCGTCTTCCGTGACCTTGAACCAGTCGGTTACGTCCAGGTTAGGCTCGCCGAAGAATATATCTCCGCCGTTCATTTCCAGGGCCACAACGTTTCTAGTAATTACATCAAGGGAGGTGCCGCTGATTTTCCCGTATTCCGCAGAGAATTCATCAGCGTGCTCAGCTACGAATCTGATCATGGACTTAAGGTCCTTGGTGTCAATTAACAGCAATTCATTGTCGTCTGCAATTTTGAAAATAATAGTTAGAAGGTCGGACTGCAGATCGTTCAGCTCAAGTATTCTGGCAAGGAGCATGGGGCCTACTTCGGATATGGTGGTTCTAAGGGGAATGCCTTTTTCACCATATATATCCCAGATAGTGACGGGGCAGCCTTTGTATGTGAAATTGGCATCGGCAAGACCGAATCTTTCGATTCTCTTCTGCATGTTCTCGTTGTCTTCCCCGGGGCAAATCATTCCCGATACGTCGCCCTTTACATCGGCGATGAAAACCGGCACGCCGGCATCGCTGAAGGACTCGGCGAGGACTTTCAAAGTGACAGTCTTTCCCGTTCCCGTAGCGCCGGCCACAAGACCGTGGCGGTTGGCCATTTTGGGAAGAATGCTCACGCGCTCGCCGCTATCTGTATTTGCTATCCATAATAAATCATTCGAATACATAGGTTACCTCCGTTCGTATATTTCATTTCACTGCAAATATTATATCAGATTTGGAGAAGGGTGGACACAAAAACAGATTGAGTTACGTCCTTTGTGGTGGTAAGATAGTTGCATGTTAATTACTGGTGAATAAGTGGTACAAGATGGAGGAAGTAATGGATAGCAACAAAAGACCCGATAACATGAAACGCATAACTACGCCGGAACT
>DFGY01000078.1 GCA_002372505.1 Firmicutes bacterium UBA3738 | reverse complement strand
CGAGAACCGTCCCCTTGTCACCTGCTCATACAATACCTACTATGTCGCTGAGTTTTTCAATGCCCAGCTTTTCCATTAGCAATGGTAATTCTTCGATAATCGTTTTACATATCCACGGGTCTACCAGATTGGCGGCGCCGATTTGAACTGCGGTGGCTCCGGCCATCATCATTTCTATTACGTCTTCTGCGCTGGATATTCCGCCCATGCCGATTATGGGAATGTCTACGGCTTCCCGCACTTGTGACACCATTCTTACTGCCACGGGGAATATTCCCGGGCCTGAGTATCCGCCCATGCGGTTGGCAAGTACCGGCTGCCTTCTCTTTATGTCGATGCGCATTCCAAGAAGAGTGTTAATAAGGCTGATGCCGTCGGCGCCTGCATCTTCGCAGGCCTTCGCAATGGAAGCAATGTCTGTAACATTCGGAGTAAGCTTAATGTACACCGGTTTACTTGTTACAGCTTTTACCGCCTTTGTTATCTCCGCCGTCTGGCCGGCATCGGTGCCGAAGTTTGCTCCCCCTGCGTGAACGTTGGGGCAGCTCACGTTGACCTCGATTATTCCCACCGGGTCTGAGCTATCCATAGCCTTTGCGCAGGTTACAAATTCCTCCACTGAAAAACCGCTGATGTTGGCAATGAGAGGCTTGCTGCACAGCTCTGCCAGCTGTGGAATCTCTTCAGCCACAACAGCCTCCAGTCCCGGATTTTGAAGCCCTACGGAATTAAGCATTCCCGCCTGGCAGTCGGCCACTCTCGGGGTTTTGTTTCCATCTCTGGCCTCAACGGTGGTTCCCTTAAAGGAAATGGAACCGAGAATGTTAAGGTCGTAAAGCTGGGCAAATTCCTTGCCGAATCCGAAAGTCCCGCTGGCCGGGATTATTGGGTTATCCAATTTTATTCCGCTAAGGGTTACGCTTGTATCTATCATATTGCTCATATTCTAACATCTAACCTTCTTGTTCTCATTGACGTATTGCTACAATATCCTACTTCCAAGCTGCCGGCTTACCAAATGATGTCGGCCTGCTTAAATATGGGACCGTCTTTGCAGACTCTTTTCGGGCCACTGTTTGTTATTACGGTGCATCCCATGCATGCTCCAAATCCGCAGGCCATGCGGGCGCCAAGGTCGAACTGGCCGTCCTTGGAATGCTCCGCCACTGCCTTCATCATCGGATCCGGACCGCATACGCAGACGTAGTCGGCTGTGCCATCCATTGCATCCACTACTGTGCCCTTCACTCCTTCGCTGCCGTCCATGGTGGCCACCGTGAGCCGTGTTCCCAGATTCTTAAATTCCTCGGCGAAGAAAATTTCTTCCTTTCTGTTAAAGCCTATTATAACATGGGGGTCCTTCCCCTCGTCCCTTAATATCCGGGCCAGCTTGTATATTGGCATGGCTCCTGCGCCGCCGCCGATGAGCATGGCGCCTGCGGGAATGTCATCTATCATGAAGCCATTCCCAAGAGGACAAAGAGCGTCAAATGAGTCCCCCGCCTGCAGTTTGCTGAGAGCGTCGGTGCCCTTTCCCACTACCTTGTAAATAATGGTCATGCGGCCGCCGCCGTACTCGCATATAGACATAGGCCGCCTTAGGTACAGCCCGTCTATCTTTATATTTATAAACTGCCCGGGGCATTTAATCTCGCTGTCGTCACCTGCTATTGTCAGCAGGAATGTCCCGGGAGCGATCATTTCGTTTTTAATTACTTCGTATCTGTTATCCTTCATATCTTCACTCTATAGGTATTCCATCAACCATCACTCCGTAGACAGAGCCTCTCACCTTCATGCCTTCAAAAGGCGTGCTGCGGCCCTTGCTCCTGAATGTGGACGGATCGATTACAAACTCCTCATCAAAATTCACAATGGCCAGGTCGGCTACTGCACCCGGTTCCAACCTGCCGCCCTCTATGCCGAAGCGTCTTGCCGGCGCGCCGCTCATTAGGTCTATAAGTTTTTCGAAAGTTATAATCCCTTCGCCGCCATTATACATTCCCAGCACCAATGCCGAGTACATAACGGGGAATGCGGTCTCCAGTCCTATTATACCATTAAGACTGCCCTCGAAGCCTTTGGATTTTTCCTCGGCGCTGTGAGGGGCGTGATCCGTTGCAATCATATCGATTGTGCCGTCTTTGATTCCTTCGAGAAGGGCCTGCCTGTCTTCCTCGTCTCTGAGGGGCGGATTCATTTTGAAATTCCCGCCGGGTAAGCCGCTATGCTCGCTGGAATTATCTGGTGAAACAAAAAGCCTGTCCCCGTGAAACGCTTTTGTGAATAGCAGGTAGTGGGGGGCGGTTTCGCAGGTTACGTCCAGGCCTTCTGCCTTGGCGCGTCTGATTAGGTCTACGGATTCTTTTGTGGATACGTGGCAGACGTGGTAGGAGCATCCGGTCTTTCTGACCAGTTCAATGTCCCGTTCCACCTGTTTCCACTCGCTGCTGGAGTCCTCAGGGGGATAGTTTGTGTCCTCGCTGTGGGCGACGATTACCATGCCCAGGGCTTTGGCGCGGGTCATGGCTTCTTCCATGAGGGCGTCCTCCTGGACTCCTGCTCCGTCATCGGAGAAGGCGAATACGTAGGGCGCCATTTCTTCCAGATTGGCTACTATGTTTTTCGCGTTTCCATCCCCTTGTCCGCCAAGCTCCGCCGCCGGTCCGGTGATCCTTCCATAGGGAAGGACTCTGACCTTTCCGCCTGCCTCTATGGCTACCAGCTGCTTTTCCAGGTTCTCCATATTCCATGGCGCAGGGTTTAAGTTGGGCATTGTGCACACTGTGGTGTAGCCCCCTGCAGCTGCTGCCGCCGAGCCTGTGGCAATGGTCTCCTTGTATTCGAATCCCGGCTCTCTGAAGTGCACGTGGACGTCGATTAGTCCGGGAATAATAAAACAGTTATCACAATGGATAACCGCTTCTGCCTCGTAATCGGGAATGGATGACCGGACGTCAAAAACTTTCCCGTCCTCTATTAACAAATCAACATTTGATAGCTCGCTATTGTAATATACTCTTCCACCTTTTAGCAGTGTCTTCATCCATTCCTCCAAACTTGTTCGTCATCTGTTCTGTTATTTAGTAAGATGCGGACATTTAACATGCCCGCATCTATTATCAGAATAATTATTCTTCCTCTTCATCAGCGCCGCCTTCGCCGATTCTGGCAATGAGCTGGCCGCTGTCAACAGCTTCGCCTTCCTTGACGCAAATCTCGTCGATTACGCCGGTCATTGTGGCGAGGATGTTTGTTTCCATCTTCATAGCTTCGATTACAGCTATAGGCTCGTTTTCTTCAACGGCCTGACCCTTGCTGACCAGAAGCTTGACGATGCTTCCTGAAATGTTGGCGCCTACTTCGCTCGGGTCGTTTTCGTCAGCGTAAACGATAATGTTTTCCGCTCCGACTACGCCGGCCTTTTCGTCCTTAATCTGTACAACCATACGTGCACCGTTAAGTTCGAATATGCAGTCGCAGGTACCGTCAGGATTGTGATCCTTAACTTCCAGAAGCTTGATAACCATTTCGTTACCTTCTTCGATTTTGATTTCGCAGGTCTCGCCTACTGCAAGGCCGTGGAAGAAGATATCGGATCCCATCTTTCTGAAGTCGCCGTCACTCTTAAGCTTCTTAAGGTAGTCTTCGTAAACCTTTTCGAAGAGTGCGTAGGACAGGCACTGCTTAGCGTTGCCTTCCAGTTCGTACTCGTCCTGAAGCTTTTTCTTAACTGCTTCGAAGTCAACAGGCTCCAGAAGTTCGCCCGGTCTGCATGTAATTGGCTCTCTGTCTTTGAGCACCAGCTTCTGCAGTTTTTCCGGGAATCCGCCTTCCGGCTGACCCATCATTCCTTCGAAGAATGAAACTATTGAATCCGGGAAGTCCATTCCCTGTGCTTTTTCGTAAATGTTCTCTGGTGTCAGTTCGTTCTGTACCATGAATATTGCCATGTCGCCTACGGCCTTTGATGAAGGTGTTACCTTTACAATGTCGCCAAGCATGATGTTTACTTCGCGGTACATATCCTTTACTTCCTTGAACTTGTGTCCAAGACCGAAGCTTTCTACCTGAGGCTTCAGGTTGGAGTACTGTCCGCCCGGAAGCTCGTATTTGTAAATCTCGGCTGTTGCAGCCATAAAGTCTGATTCGAATTTCTTGTATACCGGTCTTACATCTGCCCAGTAATCACTGATTACCTGCAGCTTGTCCAGATCCAGTCCTGTGTCTCTGCGGCCGTGTTCGCAGGCAGCAACTATGGAGTTTAAGTTAGGCTGGCTGGTGAGACCTGACATGCTGGAAATAGCAGCGTCGCAAATGTCCACATCAGCGATTGCCGCCAGCAGAACCGTTGCAACTCCGTTACCACTTGTGTCGTGGGTATGGAGATGAACAGGAATAGTAAGTTCGTTCTTAAGTGCTGTAATGAGCTCTCTGGCTGCGATTGGCTTAAGCAGACCGGACATGTCCTTGATACCCAGAATGTGTGCGCCGCGCTTTTCAAGTTCCTTGGCCATTCTTACATAGTAATCAAGTGTGTACTTAGTCCTTGTCTCGTCGAGAATGTCGCCTGTGTAGCAGATACATGCTTCAGCAACCTTGCCCTGGTTGAGTACTTCGTCGAGAGCGACTTCCATACCCTGGATCCAGTTCAGGGAGTCGAATATTCTGAATACATCTATGCCGCTGGCGGCTGATTCCTTTACGAATTCACGGATTACGTTGTCCGGATAGTTCTTGTATCCAACGCCGTTTGCTCCGCGAATGAGCATCTGGAACAGAATGTTAGGTATCTTTTCTCTCAGTGTTGTAAGTCTTTCCCATGGATCTTCACCCAGGAATCTGATTGATGTATCGAAGGTGGCACCGCCCCACATTTCAAGTGAGAACATGCCGTTTTCGTTGTACGCAACTCCCGGTGCAATCTTTTCCATGTCTACTGTACGCACTCTCGTAGCCATGAGGGACTGCTGTGCGTCACGCATTGTTGTATCTGTGAGGAGCAGTCTCTTCTGATCCAGTACCCAGTCTGCAAGACCCTTTGGACCCAGCTTATCGAGAATCTGCTTTGTACCTTCCAGCTTGTTTATTTCTTCCTGAGGAATCTTCGGGAATACAGGTACGTTGAATTCAGGCTTTTCGCCTCTTGTTTCGTTTACGTATTTGTTACCCAGGAACTTGAGGATTCTTGCCTCGTCGTCCTGCTGCATTGCAAAGTTAAACAGCTCCGGGTGGTCTCCGATGAATCCTGTGTTGCAGTCGCCATCCTTGAATATCTGGTGGTTCAGCACGTTGATCAGGAAGTCCTGGTTTGTCTTTACGCCCTTTACGATTGTTTCTCTCAGGGCTCTGATTGCCTTTCTTCTCGTATCTTCGAATGTACGAGCGTGGGCAGTCATCTTAACGAGAAGGCTGTCGTAGTAAGGTGTGATTTCAGCGCCTGTATAGCAGTTACCTGCGTCAAGTCTGATACCAAAGCCGGAGCCGCTTCTGTAAAGCTCGATGTTGCCGTAGTCCGGAGCAAAACCGTTCAGCGGGTCTTCAGTTGTGATACGGCACTGAATAGCGTAGCCGTTCACAGTAATGTCTTCCTGCTTCAGGTTAATTTCCGGTGAATCGAGTCTGTACCCTTGGGCAACGAGAATCTGTGTCTGAACAAGGTCAACGTCCGTTACCAGCTCCGTTACAGTGTGCTCTACCTGGATACGAGGGTTCATCTCGATGAAGTAGTGATTGCCGTCGTTGTCCAGAAGGAATTCAACTGTACCTGCGTTGCGGTAGTCAACTGCGTGAGCAATCTTCATAGCGTCGGCGCAAATAGCTTCTCTCTGCTCATCTGTGAGGCAGAGGGAAGGTGTAAATTCCACAACCTTCTGATATCTTCTCTGAACGGAGCAGTCTCTTTCGTACAGGTGAACGATGTTGCCGTACTTGTCGCCCATGATCTGTACTTCGATATGCTTCGGTTTGTCCAGATATTTTTCAATGAATATATCGTCAACGCCAAAGGCCTTTAGAGCCTCGCTCTTGGCACTGTTGAATTCTTCTACGAGTCTTTCCGGTGTGTTTACGATTCTCATTCCACGGCCGCCGCCACCTGCAGCAGCTTTCAGCATTACCGGATAGCCTGCCATCTCTGCAAACTCAATAGCTTCTTCCTCAGTCTTAATAGCTTCCTCAACGCCTGGAATTGTTTTTACGTCTACGCTCTTAGCTACGATTTTAGACTGAATCTTATCACCGAGACTGTGCATCATCTCAGCAGTAGGTCCGATGAACTCTATGCCTGCATTGGCACAAGCCTGTGCAAAGTCCGGGTTTTCGGAGAGAAGACCATAGCCCGGGTGAATGGCGTCAACGCCTTTAGCCACAGCCAGATCAACTATTTCCTGAATAGACAGGTAGGCGTCTACCGGAGACTTACCCTTACCTATCTGGTATGATTCGTCAGCCTTCGTTCTGAAGCTAGCGTTTTTGTCCTCTTCTGAATAAATAGCAACACTACGGATGCCAAGCTCTTTACAAGCCCTGATGACTCTCGTCGCTATTTCGCCTCTATTGGCTACGAGGACTCTCTTAAAGTTCTTGATTTCACTCATTTTATGCTCCTTTACCAGTAATAAATTACACTGGTAAAATCCTAACATATTCCAGCATTTTCATCAACATATATATGTAGAAAAACATAATAATGCACTCAGAAATTTCAGTAAATTCAAGGTGACAGGGGGACGGTTCTCCTGTCATCTTTTTGGCCCATGAAAGAACGGGATACTATGTCTGATAAAACAGCACCCCATTCCCGACCATCATAAATCTCCTCTAAATCTTCCTCTGTTCCAACATTGCTTTTATTACAGCAATAATGTTGGAACAAAACATCAGTATTCGCTCATTTCTCACTGCTAGGTCACCTTAATTCGAGCATCTATTCCAACATTTTTCCTCTCACAAAGATAATGTTTGAATTTCGGACGATTGTAAGTGGTTTTTTTGCTTGTCAGTCTTCACTAACCGCGCTTCCCTTCCAACATTTTTCTTCATACGACAATAATGTTGGAATTTGGTACTGTTTAAAGAGCTTTTTTCTATCGAACCCCTCCATCAACAACCTGTCTGCTCCAACATTATTTTTCCTACAGCAATAATGTTGGAATGAAACACCAGTATCCGCTCATTTCTCCCTGCTAGGTCACCTTAATTCGAACTTCTATTCCAACATTTTTTCTCCCACATAAATAATGTTGGACTCTGTACTAATACAATGCCGCCGGTCCTGCAATTCGATATAGGAATAACTAGATATTCTCCAACCTATATGTGTATGTACTTGTATAAAAATGAATATATTGCGTTGCGGTATCCTTCCGGGTCAAGCGTAAAGGATTTACCGTGGCCGGCTCCGTGAACTACGAACTTTTCCTTGGGGCCCGGTGCTGCTTTGTAGACCTTTCCCAGCATGGAGAATGGGACGAAGAGGTCTTCTTCTCCATGGATAAACAGAATTGGAACCTTTGACTTTTTCAGCTGTGCAACTGCATTGCCGTCTTTCAAAACGCTAAAGCCGGCTCGCGCCTTTGTCGCCCCGCTTAAGAAGTTAATCAGCGGGAAAGATGGAATCTTGTAACGCAGTTTCGTGTTGTACTTCATTTCGTCTTTTATTGAGGAATAGCCGCAGTCCTCAACGATGAGTTTTACCGAATCCGGCAGGGCATGCCCCGAAGCACACATTACCGTTGTGCCACCCATGGATATTCCATAAAGAGCAATGTCCGTCACCGTATAGTGAGACTCCAGATATTCACACCACTCTTTTACATCAAAACTATCGTGCCAGCCCATGCCGCGGTACTTTCCCTCACTGTCACCGTGTCCCCTAAGGTCCACAGCCAGAATGGAGAATCCCAGAGACGCAAAAATCTCCGCGAAGGAAGACATGTTTGCCGCCTTCCCCGTGTAGCCATGACAAAGCACAGCCCACTTCCCGCTCTGGTATTGAGCAGGCTCTCCTGTCACAAGATTGCATTCCTGAATGACAATTCCGTGTAGCAAGAGGCCGTCCCGGGACTGCATGTACACATCTTCAAAGTTCCCGGCACTTCTCGCGGTATCGAAAAATTTGTTGTCAATCTCGTAGTCATCGCCCTCCGGATTACCGGGAGTTTTCTGACCGGAAACAGTGCTGAAAACTTTGTTATAGAAGTAGTTGCCGCTGATAATGCCTACAGCGACAACTATTATTATTAAAATCAACAGAATAATTATAGGCATATTACCAAACGCTCTTCTTAGCCGTACTTTACTCCATCCTCACCGGCAACTCCGGCACCTATTTCCGCAAGAGCCTTAGTGTACGCCGACTGAAGCATCATCACGTCAACTCCGTAAGCTATGCTGCTGTAGCCTTCAGCCTTGTAGCTGGCTGCCAGCTCGGGGCTCCCCGCAAATCCAAGGCTCAGCTTTCCTGCATCCTTGCAGGCCTTAACCGTCTTGGCTACTGCATCTTTAAATATCGGAGAATCAAAGTCTCCCGGCACTCCCAGGTTTATGGACAGGTCCATAGGTCCGATGAAGAGTCCGTCGATTCCCGGAGTGTTAATTACTTCTTCGACAATCTCAACGCATTCCTTTGTCTCACACTGAGGAATGAGAAGAGTATTCTCGTTAGCCTGCTTCATGTACTCTACCATGCCGCCTTCAAACTGTGGGCCGGCTCCCCATGCGCAGTCTCTTGTGGGGCAGAATCCACGCTCGCCTACGGGAGTGAATTTGCCGTATTCCACGATTCTCTTCGCTTCGTCCAGGGTCTTAAGGTTTGGAATAATCAGGGCGTGAGCTCCTGAATCCAGTGCGTTTAGAATGGAGCCTCTGTCCGTGTTCTTAACTCTTACCACCGGGCTCATTCCCCGGGCTGCAATAAGCGCTATGAGTTCATCGGCTTCATCCGTTGCCACGGGAGCGTGCTCAGTGTCTACTATGAAATAGTCCAACCCCACATAGGCCAGGGCATCCACAGTTACGCTGGACTTCAGATGGCTGAAGGTTCCGTATGAAATCTCACCCTTTTTTGCTTTTTCCAGAATTCTGTTCTGCATCTTATTCCCCTTTCCGGATCTACTTAAGATTACCCATGTATTTAAGCGTTCTGATAAGCTGACTTACGTAACTCATTTCGTTGTCGTACCAGGCGACGATTCTTACTTCGTAAATGTTCGTGCCGCATCTTTCGGCGAGAGTCTGAGTGGCGTCGAAAAGCGAGCCGTAGCTGATACCTACGATGTCGCTGGATACCAGCTCTTCTTCCGTGTAACCGAAGGACTCGTTGGCCGCAGCCTTCATTGCTTCGTTGATTCCCTCAACGCTTACGGAGTCTGTCTCGTCTTTAAGCGTTGCGTCGAGAATTGTAATGGATCCCGATGCAACAGGCACTCTCTGAGCCGAGCCGATGAGCTTACCGTCCAGCTCCGGAATTACCAGGCCGATAGCCTTGGCTGCGCCTGTTGAGTTTGGAACTATGTTGATTGCGCCGGCTCTCGCTCTTCTGAAGTCGCCCTTTCTG
>DFGY01000107.1 GCA_002372505.1 Firmicutes bacterium UBA3738 | reverse complement strand
ATGGTGCTAAAACCGAAAGACGGGTATAATGAGCACACAGAGCATCGGAGAAAATCCGGTGCTCTTTTTTAATACAAAAAGGTTGCCGAATTTTGCGAAAAATGCGATAATAGAAGACGTAATCATTATAGCTACGATTATTTAAGGAGGTAAATCTTACATGAAACAACTAACAGAAATCAGATGGCATGGTCGTGGCGGCCAGGGAGCTAAGACCGCTTCACTTTTGCTGGCTGACGTTGCTTTCAGTACGGGAATGTACGTTCAGGGATTTCCTGAGTACGGCCCCGAGAGAATGGGAGCACCGATCACTGCCTACAACAGGCTGAGCAACGAAGACATTCGTGTACACTCCAACATTTACTATCCGGACTACGTAGTGGTTGTTGACGAAACACTGCTGGAGTCTGTAGATGTTACCGCAGGTCTTAAGAAAGAAGGCGGAATAATCGTTAACACTTCCAAGAGTGCCGACGAAATCAGACCGCTCCTCAAAGGATACGAGGGCAAGGTTATAACCGTAGACGCACGCAAGATTTCCATGGATGCACTGGGTAAATACTTCCCCAACTCACCTATGCTTGCGGCAGTAGTTAAAGTCAGCGGAATCATGGACGAGCAGAAATTCCTCGATGAAATGGAAGCTTCCTACAAGCACAAATTCGCTCACAAGCCCGAGGTTATCGACGGCAACATGAACGCTCTGAAAATGACTTTGGATTCGGTAAACTAAGGAGGAAAACACATGATAACTGATATCAAAAAACAAGGCGAAGACGTCAAATGGCAGGACCTGACACCGGGTTGCATAATTGACGGCGGCGGCACAGCCAAAGAATTCAACACAGGTGAGTGGCGTATAGACACACCTGAGTTCATTGAAGATAAATGTAAACAGTGTCTGATCTGCGTACCTTTCTGCCCGGACAGCTCAATTCCGGTAGAAGACGGCAAAAGACTGGACTTCGATTTTGACCATTGCAAAGGATGCGGCATCTGTGCAGCAGCTTGCCCCTTCGATGCGATTGTTATGAGAAAGGGGGAATAGCAAATGGCAATAAGAGACAGACTATCAGGAAATGAAGCCATCGCAAAAGCGATGAGACAGGTATGCGCAGATGTAATGCCGGCATACCCCATTACACCATCAACGGAACTGCCCCAGTACTTCTCCAGCTTCGTAGCAAACGGACAGACTGAGACAGTATTCGTACCGGTAGAATCAGAGCACAGTGCAATGAGTGCCTGCATCGGTTCCGAGGCGGCAGGAGCAAGAACAATGTCAGCTACATCATCCTGCGGACTGGCATACATGTGGGAAATGCTCTACGTAGCAGCTTCCAACAGACTGCCTATCGCACTGGCTGTAGTAAACCGTGCACTTTCCGGCCCCATCAACATCAACTGCGACCACTCAGACGCAATGGGCGCAAGAGACTCCGGCTGGATTCAGATATTCGCAGAGACAAACCAGGAAGCATACGACAACTTCGTACAGGCATACAGAATAGCCGAGCACGAAGACGTAAAAATTCCTATCATGATCTGCCAGGACGGATTCATCACTTCCCACGGCGTACAGAACATCGAGCTTCTTGAAGACGATGTAGTTAAGAACTTCGTAGGCGAGTACAATCCCACAAGCTGGCTCCTCAATCCTGAGCATCCGGAGGCAGTTGGTCCCTACACCAACCCGCCTTACTACATGGAAGCCAAGTACAGCCAGATGGTAGGCATGAACAATGCCAAGAAAGTAGCTGTGGAAGTAGGCGCAGAATTCGAAAAGATCTCCGGACGTAAGTACGGTCTCTTCGAAGAGTACAAGACGGAAGACGCAGATTACATCATGGTAATCATGGGCTCCGCCGCAGGTACAGGCAAAGACACAGTAGATGGTCTTCGCGAACAGGGAGTGAAGGCAGGACTTCTGAAGATAAGAATGTTCAGACCATTCCCGGGAGAGGAAATTGCCCAGGCCCTTAAGAACGCTAAAGTAATCGCTTGCATGGACAGAACAGAGAGCTACAACTCACAGGACGGCCCCATCGGCAACGACGTAAAGGCTGCACTGTTTAACGCAGGTATGGCACCGAAGGTTCTCAACTACGTATACGGTCTGGCCGGCAGAGACGTAACAGTCGAAAGTCTCGGCTCTGTATTCGAGGACATGCAGGAAGTTGATAAGAGCGGCAACGTTGGCGATACATATCGTTATCTGTCGCTGAGAGGTTAGGAGGGACGAAGCAATGGCATATAATTTCAAAGAAATGATGGGCAAAAAAGAACGTTTCACACCCGGACACAGAATGTGTGCAGGATGCGGCGCGCCTATAGCTGTTCGCAACGTTCTCAGAGCCTTAAAAGACGAAGATAAAGCAGTTGTAACTTGTGCAACCAGCTGCCTGGAAGTATCCACATTCATGTATCCTTATACATCATGGGAAGATTCCTTCATTCACAATGCATTCGAAAATGCTGCAGCTACATGTAGCGGCGTTGAATCCGCATACAGAGCAATGAAGAAGAAGGGCAAGATCGATGACACATACAAGTTCATCGCCTTTGGCGGCGACGGTGGTACATACGACATCGGATTCCAGTCACTGTCCGGCGCAATGGAACGTGGACACGACATGGTATACGTATGCTACGACAATGGCGCTTACATGAACACAGGTATCCAGAGATCATCTGCAACACCGCAGTTCGCAGACACTACAACAACACCGTCCGGTACAGAATCACCGGGTAAATCCCAGTATCGTAAAGACCTGGCTGCAATCATAGCTGAGCACCACGTTGCTTACGTTGGCCAGACAACATTCGTACAGAACATGAAGGACCTTCACCTGAAGGCTGAGAAAGCCATCTACACAGAAGGCCCTGCATTCCTGAACGTAATGGCACCATGCCCCAGAGGCTGGAGATACGATTCACCGGAAATCATCGACATCTGCAAAATGGCAGTAGAGACATGCTACTGGCCCCTCTTCGAAGTAATTGACGGCAAATGGATCCTCAACTACGAACCGAAGCAGAAGCTTCCGATCGAAGACTTCTTAAAGAGCCAGGGCAGATTCAGCCACCTGTTCAAACCGGGCAACGAAAAGTACATCGCCCAGATGCAGGAAGAAGTCGACAAGAGATGGGAGGACCTCCAGTTCCTCTGCAGCAGAGCATAACCGTTTCACGGGGACAGGCTTTTTGTTGCACCAGAAAATGTAAGACAGATGACAGGGGACGGTTCTCCTGTCATCTTTTTGTCCAATAAAGTACCCTGTCCTTCTACGTCTAATAAAACAATCCAGAGAGAACCATCCTTGTCATCTTTCCAAAAAATGGTGCAACAAAAAGCCTGTCCCCGTGAAACGCCGACCCCTTGCCACCTCTTGACAAGAAAACGGCGACTTGTTATATTTGTATGACAAGTTTTAGGGAGGCGCGAGATGACACCACAATTACTTAAGGGCAAACTATCCATAGCGGATGAAATATATAATGGCATTCTTACGAGGATCATAGAAGGAGATTGGGAGATTGGGAGCAAGCTGCCTTCCGAGCATGAGCTTTGTGATTTGTTTGATGCTAGCAGGGTAAGCGTGCGAACTGCGTTAAGCCGCCTTAGCGAGCGGGGCATGATAGAGACCCGTCAGGGCAAAGGTTCATTTGTGAAGAGTGCAGGAGCCGTCAGCGTAGCGGAAGGTGCGAATGAATCCGGCGGAAATGACAGCGTTCGGCAGTTTTTTGTTTTTCGGCAGAGCATAGAAACAAAGGCCGCAGAGTTATTTATTCGCAAGGCAACGGAGGCGGATTACGACGACCTGCAGTCTATAGTTAACAGAATGGGCAAGGCGAAAGGCGACGAGGAACTAATAGCTGCGGATTTGGAATTCCACAAAAAGATAATGGCAGTAAGCGGCAACTTCTTTTTAATCGAGTGTATGGACTACTTCCATGACGACTATGAGAGAAACTTCAGAAGGTCTCATGAAAAAAACAGAAAATCCCCAAAGGCGCTAAAGGAAGAGCATCAGGAAATATTGAACGCGCTAAAGGAGGGAGATCTGAAGAAGGCCATGAGCATTATTCTTCAGGGATTCTTTTCGGAAGCATAGCTGCACAGATATTAAACAATTAAGGCCGGCGAAGGAACCGGCCTTGTTTTTTTGTGTTCCAAAAATGAATGTGTGTTGACAAATAGAAACACTACTTGTATTATTGATAATACAAGTAGGACAAATAAAAATAGAAAAAGAAAGACTGAATATGAGAAAGGTAATTTTATCGGTGGCGCCTACAGCTGGGACGGTCACCACATATGACCCCGCAGCAACAGCAGATGACTTAATTAATTGCTGCAACCTGGGAGCAACACAATTACATTTACACGTCAGGGATTTATCCAACAAACTTACGGCTGACACATCAGTGCTCAGGCAGACCTTACAGAAGGTCAGGGATGAGACGGATATGATTATTGAGGTTTCCACAGGAGGGATATCCGACCTGACTATTGAAGAAAGATGCGCCCCCTGCTATGAGCCGCTGGTGGAGCTGACGAGTCTGAACGTGTCAACTATAAATCTTGGAGAAATACCATATTTAAATCCTGCATCGGATGTCCGTTACAACGTAAGAGTGGCCAAAGAGCAAAACAAGCACCCCGATGCGGAAATGTTCGAACTGGGACACATATACACCTTAAAGGATCTGGACGATGAGTTCGGACTTCCCACCCCATTACTGCTGTGCCTGGTAACGGGCTATAAAGGGACCATGCCGGCAACCGAGCCGGCCCTGAGGCACATGGTGACATGCTGCGAAGAAGTTTTCCCGGAAAGGGAGTACATCTGGGGACTGATTCAGGGGAACAGAATGGACTGGAATCTCATAGGTACTGCACTTGATTGGGGAGCGAAGAGTATAAGAGTCGGTTTTGAAGATTCGCCATATCTGTCGCCGGAGAAGAAGGCGGAAACAAATGCACAGCTGGTTGAGAAAGTAATAGAAGTAATGCGCGAACATGACGCAGAGCCTATGAGCCCGAAGGAAGCGCGGGAATTATTAGGTCTGCGGCAGTTATAGAGAAGCGGTTCTAGAGAAGTGAAGGAGGAAAAAAGCATGATAAATTTCGTGGGGAAGAACGTAGTTGTAACCGGTGGCACGGGTGGCATTGGCAAAGCCTGCGTTGACGGCGTTGTGAAAGGTGGAGGCACGGCCATAATTCTGGACATGAACAAAGAAGCCGGCGCAGAACTGGAAAAGCTATACGGCGAAGGGAAAGCAAAATTTTATGAATACGATCAAGGAGATACGGACGACGTAGCAAGAGTCTTTGAAGAAATCATCAGTGATTTCGGACAGATTCATTCCCTTATAAACAATGCAGGCATCATCAGTACAGGAAGCATCGAAGATGTAACTCTGGAAAAATGGAAGAAGGTAATGGATATTAATCTTACAGGAGTGTACGCATGCATCAGGTCAACCTATAAAAATATGGCTGAGCACGGCGGCGGAAGAATAGTAAACGTGGCTTCCATCGCGGCGAAGGTAGGCGGCGGCCTTCTCGGAACTATCGCCTACGCATCGGCAAAGGGTGGCGTCATCAGTCTGACAAAGGCTGTTGCAAAGGAATGCGGGCCCAGCAATATCGGCTGCGTTTGCGTGAATCCGGGAGCCATAATCAGCCCCATGACCGATCACATGGAAAAGGAGCGATATGAAATGATTCGTAGTGGAGTGCCATTCGGAAGGTGGGGCACGGCGGAGGAATGTGCCAACGTAATACTATTTTACGCATCGGATCTGGCCAGCTTCACAAATGGTGACATAGTAGAGTGCGACGGGGGAATAACGAAGGATTAAAAAGGAGAAAGAAAATGAATGAGAACAAAGTAGTTATGGGTGGCACGGGAATAATGGGAACGTCCCTTTGCCAGGTATACGCCCTTGCAGGATATGAGACGTGGGGCTATGATGCATTTGAAGAAGGTCTTGAAAAGGGTAAGCATCTCCTGGAACTGAACCAGGAAACTCTGGTCAACGAGGGGATCATAACCCAGGAGGAATCCGATGCAGCCGTAGCGAGAATCCATTTCACAAGCAACAAAGAAGTCTTCAGTGACTGCTGTCTCGTAGTGGAATCGACAGTTGAGCGAATGGATATCAAGCAAGATTTCTTCAGAGAGGTATCTGCCATTGCCCCGAAGGAAGCCTTGCTTGCGACAAACACTTCGGGTCTGCACATTACAGAAATTGCAGAGGCATGCCAGTACCCGGAAAGATTTATGGGTCAGCATTGGCTCAATCCGCCTCATCTGTTGCCCCTCTGCGAGATAATTGCCGGAGCGAAGACCAGTGAGGAGAACCTTCTCAAAATGAAGCAACTCGTAAAAGGTCTGGGCAAGCAGCCTGTAATCGTTGCGGATATAAACGGATTTATCATAAACAGAATCCAGTTTGCGGTATTGAGAGAGGCGCTGCACATTGTGGAAATAGGTGCAGCAACCTATGAGGATGTGGATACTGTCTTAAAGGCAGGCATGGGACTGCGCTATGCGGTGCTGGGACCCTTCGGAGTGGCGGATCATGGTGGGATAAACACCTTCGATCACATTACCAGTTATCTGAATGCTGACCTAGCTGATGACAAAGTGGAAAGTCCGGTCCTTAAGAGAATGGTTGAAGAAGGAAAGCTGGGAGTCAAGAGCGGACAGGGCTTCTACGATTACTCCGGAGACAAGGCCGATGAAGCAATTCGCGAAAGAGACCGCATGTACATAGAGCTGGCAAAAGTATTGTACTTTAATAAATAAACTTCTAGTGCAAAAAGAATATAGAGGTGATAAATCATGAGAAGCGATCAGATGAAAAAAGGTGTTGACCGTATTCCCCACAGAAGCCTTATGAAGGCACTCGGCCTGACCGACGAAGAAATAAACAGGCCGATGATAGGTATAGTAAATGCGTTCAATGAGATCATTCCCGGACATAAACATTTAAGGGAAATAGCAGAAGCGGTAAAGGCCGGAGTGCGCCTGGCAGGAGGCACGCCGATAGAGTTTCCGGCAATAGGCGTTTGCGATGGAATAGCAATGAACCATGAAGGCATGTTCTATTCTCTTCCGTCCAGAGAGCACATTGCCGATTCGGCGGAGATAATGGCCATGGCTCATCCCTTCGATGGGCTGGTATTCATCCCGAACTGCGATAAGATAGTACCCGGAATGCTCATGGCTGCACTGAGACTGAACGTGCCGTCAATATTCTGCTCCGGCGGACCGATGCTGCCGGGGCATGCCAACGATAAGAAGGTGGCGTTAACGGATGCCTTTGAAGCGCCGGGTGCAGTGCACATGGATAAAATGGACGAGGCGGCGGCCAGGGAAATAGAAGAAAACACATGCCCCGGTTGTGGTAGCTGTGCCGGAATGTTTACTGCCAATTCAATGAACTGCATGACGGAAATTCTGGGAATGGGATTGCCCGGCAATGGAACAATTGCCGCAGTAGATGCAGCAAGAATCAGACTTGCGAAGCATGCAGGCATGAAGGTTATGGAATTGGTGGAAGGGGACATAAAACCGAGAGACATAGTTAGTCAGGCGTCGATTGAAAATGCGCTGGTTGCCGACATGGCTCTTGGATGCTCAACGAACACCATGTTGCATCTTCCGGCCATTGCCCACGAAGCAGGTCTGGAATTCGATCTTAATAAGGTTAACGATATATCGGACAGCGTCCCTCATCTTGTAAAGCTAAACCCTGCGGGGCCTCATTGCCTGGTTGATTTAGACAGCGCAGGCGGACTAAGCGCCGTAATGAAGAGGCTTGATGAACTTGGAAAGATAGATGTGAACGCAAAGACGGTAGACGGAAGCTGGAGCGACAGAATAGCCGGTGCAAGAGTGCTGGACGAAGATGTAATCAGAACAAAGGAAAACGCTTACTCACAGACAGGTGGCCTTGCAATACTATATGGCAACCTGGCTCCGGATGGTGCAGTTGTAAAAAAGGGAGCGGTGCTCCCAGAGATGCTGGTTCACGAAGGACCGGCCAAGTGCTTTAACTCTGAAGAGGAATGCTGCGACGGACTATACGGAGGAAAGGTTCAGTCCGGGGACATAGTGGTTGTAAGATACGAAGGTCCAAAGGGTGGACCGGGAATGAGAGAGATGCTGTCTCCCACAGCAGCCATTGCAGGGATGGGACTTGACTCCACATGCGCACTGGTGACTGACGGAAGATTCTCGGGCGTATCCCGTGGCGCTTCCATCGGGCACGTCAGCCCTGAAGCAGCCGCAGGCGGGCTCATGGCTTACGTTGAAGATGGCGACATTATTTCCATAGATATACCGGGACATAAAATAGAGCTGAAAGTCAGCGAAGAAGAGCTGGAAAGAAGAAAAGCCAAAACAACTCCCAACCCTCCTAAGCAAGTAAGCGGATACTTAAAACGCTATAGAGCGATGGTGACATCGGCTAACCGCGGAGCCATACTGGATGATTCGGATTATTAAGAGCGTTTCACGGGGACAGGCTTTTTGTTGCACCAGAAAATGTAAGACAGATGACAGGGGACGGTTCTCCTGTCGTCTTTTTGTCCAATAAAGTACCCCGTCCTTCTACGTCTAATAAAACAATCCAGAGAGAACCATCCTTGTCATCTTTCCAAAAAATGGTGCAACAAAAAGCCTGTCCCCGTGAAACGCTTGAAACGCTCTTGACAAGAAAACGAAAGTCTGTATTATTATTAAATCAAAAAATTAAAACAAAAAAGGTGGACGACAAATGATTATTACCCTTAGCGCTAATGCGGGACTATCGATACAGACGGCGGGGAGCAATATTCTTGTAGATGCTTTCCACGATGAGAAGGTCAATGAGTTTTCGACTATTACGACGGATATTTACGAAGGCATGAAGCAGATGCCGGAGTTTACCGAGCCGGATATTCTGATATTCACTCACAAGCACAGGGATCATTACTCGAGAAGAATGACCGATGAAATGCTGGCGGGAAGGGACATTCCCGTAATCTTTCCCGAGGAGATGGACGTCCCGGGGATTCATGTCACCGGCAAGGCCGGCGAGGAAACGGAGATAAGATTTTTCCAGCTGCCTCACGATGGCACGGGCTACGAACACATAAAGCAGTACGCCCTTCTGATCGAAAACGAGGAAGGAAGAATTCTCGTTGGCGGCGACACCAAGGTTGGCTGCCGGGAGATGGACTATCTGGTAATGAACAGAGACATAGATGTGGCCATATTGGACTTCCCATGGACCACTCTTAAGAGCGGGCGGGATGCAATATGCGAATTCGTGCAGCCAAAATATCTTGCGGTAGTCCATCTGCCCTTTGAAGACGACGACTTTTCCGGCTTTAGACCGGCAACAAAAAAGGGTGTAGCCGACATAAAGGACAGTATCGGCTATTCCCTCGATGTTCGAATTATGTCCGAGCCACTTCAGCACGAAGAAATTATTCTTTAGTCTATAGTGTTGAAGTGATAGATAACTTTCCTAAGCAGCTCCGCAGCCCCAATGGCGATTTCCTCAACGGAGTCCTTATCTTTATCGATGATGCACTGGAGCATTCTTGAGTGATTCTCGAATGCAAGCTTGTTGTGCATGTTTACTTCGTCGGCATCTTTTTGTTCGGCAATGTTGTAGAATAAATCCGTGGACAGTGACGTAATGATTTTGGATACCAGCAGACACATATTGTTGTGACTGGCCTCGGCAAGAGCATTGTGGAATGACTTGTCGATTTTGTGTATCTTGGTTTGATTGTTCAGATGCTTCTCATAGTCAAACATAATCTGCTGCATTTTTTTTATGTCATTATCTGTGGCGTTGTCAATGGCCATCATAAGACACGCAGTGTCGTTATATCTGCGATATTGAATCATGTCGGAGATACTTATGTCACCGGTGCCAACCAGGCGAAGTACAGGATAGATAGCTGACTCCATTATAGAGTGCTTGATAATCGCGCCGCCGTTGGCGCCTACATCAATTTCTATTAAATCATCCTGCTGTAACATTCGTAAAGCTTCCCTGACGCTGGGACGGCCACAGTTGAACTGGGCTGCCAGCTCGCGTTCAGAGGGGAGTCGGTCGCCCTGCTTTAATTCCTTGTTGGAAATTTTTTCGAAAATCTGCTCATATACGACTTCCGAAACGCGTTTCTTTGAAACGGGATTGAAATAAATATTAGGCTCCATATCTGCTCCATTTCCATTAGTAAAGATTGCAGGCTGAACATCTTGTATGAATAAGTATACAAACATAAAAGCAAAAAGTCAAATAAACATAAATAAACATAAGGGAATACCCTTGACAATTACTAATATTTATGGTTTATTAATATTCAAATGGTAATACCATTAGCCAATTAAGTCCGTTTTACCTCGGTAGTTTGACACTTTAAAAG
>DFGY01000077.1 GCA_002372505.1 Firmicutes bacterium UBA3738 | reverse complement strand
TTTGCTCGGGTCTGCCTTTTCCCATGCCTTGGCACCTGATGCAGTTATGGCTCCTTCAGGTGTGAGGGCGTCTGCTTCCTCTGGGGTAATGATAAAGTCATTAGCCGCCATGCCGATGCCATCACTGTTGCCCTTTACCTCTGACGGTTTTCCGTCTTTGTCTGTTCCTGTGTTATCTTCCCAAACTGCCTTTAGCTTAACCGGTACTTCCGGCATCTTGGTTTCATCACCTATTATGTCACCTGCTTTAAGGTCTCCTGCATCTTCTGTTACTTCCCATCCGCGAAGCTCTGCTCCGTCCTTTGTCGGTGCTTTGTCACCGGTCGGGAATTTATCACTCTTTAAGATTGGCTTTCCTGCGTCGATGAGTACATCGTCAATCTTCCCCGGCTTTCCGCCGTTTGTGTCAAGGCTGGCCGTAAGTGGCCCTTCAAGAGTAACCGTAAGCTCTATCTCGTTTCCGTCACCATCAGTCAGCTTAACGGGGTACTTACCCGGGGTTCCGTTTTCGATGGCGTCGTTAAGAGCTTCAAGGTCTTGTGGATTAACTGTTACATCGTCCGGGTCTGTGCCACCTGTAGTTACAACGTCAGCAAGCTTCTTAACGTCGTCCTCTGTGAGAGGATTGTTTGGAGTTCCGTCGTCCTTCTTTGTGGGATATGTGAAGTCGTTTGCTCCAAAGCCCTTTCCTGTCTCAGGGTCAACGTCCTTCTTATCTCTTACGCTTGCCGTGAGAGTGACTGACTCGGCATTACCCTTTGCGGGCTTTTCGCTTGTGATTACTACTTCGTAGTCACCTTCTTCGCCCTTTGCAAGGTCTGACTTTGCAATGTCCTTTCCGCCGGACTTAACTTCGTCGATTGGAACGTTCTTTGAAGGATCGTCCTTCATCCATGCCTTTGCGCCACTTGCCTCTATTACCTTATCCGCTGTCAGCTCTTTTGCTTCCTCCGGTGTTACGAGAATGTTCTTTGCTGCCATGGTGATTTCATCGCTCTTTCCGTCATCCTCGTTTCCCGGCTCGTAGATTGCCTTAAGAGCAAGGCTCTTTCCTTCCTCCGTTGCAGGCATGGTGTCATCCGGAGTAATGTATGCTCCTCTTTCGATATTTCCTGCATCTTCAGTTGCCTGCCAGCCTCTGAATACGTTTCCTTCCTTGGTGGGGTCATCCGGGAAGTTTTCGTTTCCAAGAATCTCGCTTCCGTAAGGAATATTAACGTTATCGATGCTTCCCGGCTTGCCGCCGTTTGTATCGAAGCTTGCAGGATACTCTGCCGTTTCAAATACCGCTACGTATGGCACATCCTCATATCCGAAGGTTGCTCCCTTTGGATCTTTTATGGGCTCTGCATCCGGGTCATTTTCCGGTACCCAGCCTTTAAATTCATATCCTTCTGCAGGCTCTACCTTTGGCCACGCTACGCTGTCGCATGCTGCACCTTCGTATACAAGCTCTGTCGGTGTGTTTTTGATTACGTCTACCCATTCGCCGTTTTCCTCGGGCACAAGACTACCCTTGTTTCCGTCAACCTTAAAGGTGAGGGTTGTTGGGTCGTCCCAGTAGACGCCGCAGTTATATGTGCCTCCAAGGGCCAGTGAATAGTTAAAGTCCTCTGCGTCTATGGCAGTAATGGGGTCTGAGAATGCATAGCCGAGGAACTTGTCATTTCCTGCCTCTGTATTGTGGATGAAGGCGTTGTCCTTTGTCCTTCCCGTCTCTGCCTTTCTCATTTTTTCCGATACTATCATCTGGTCTGAGAGAAGCTCTCCGTCGTTTACTCCTCTGAAGTCCTTACCCTTATTGTCTCTGTTTGTGATTCTCACCTGATAGTAGCCGGCATATTCCTCTCCTGTGGCAAGGCCGTTAAATCTGTACTCGCCTGTTGCCGGGTCAACCTTATCTGTCTTAAGGAGTTGCTTTTGGCCTTCGGCTCCTCCCCAAAGCTCCAGGTTATATGTTCCGTCACCCGTAAGGTCTGCCGCGCTCTCGCTCTTATCCCATTTGCCGTTCTTGTTAAGGTCGTCAAAGACTGTACCCTTAATCTTACCTGTGGCAAAGAGAAGGGCTGTTGCGTCGCCGGGTGCCGTATCTGAAATCACCTTTTCATCGGGAGTTCCCGCGTTAACCGTAAGATTTCTGTATACTACAGGCCTAAGTACCATTACGGAATTTTTCTCGGAGTTATCCGTTGACGTTGCCATGACTTCAAAGTCAAGTGCGTCATCAAGGTCTGCGGGCAGTGCATTCTCCGCCACCATCTTGATGCAGTTTACGTCTTTAAGACGTGGGTCGTTATCCGTCATCTGGTCTTCGGGAATCCATGTAACCTTAGAGGTGTCCTGATCCCAGGTTCTCCACTGGACATTCCCCTGGGCGTTCTTTTCCGGCACCTGGGCACTTACTGCATAGTAAAGCTTCCATACGCTTGGATTCGGATTTGTAATTTTCTTTTCAAGCTCAAGGTTATATGGGGCTGCGGTTACTTCATTTCCGTCCTTATCCTTGCTGCCTTTAGTTAGCTCGGCCCAGTCTTCGCCCTTCTTGGGGATAGGCTGCCACACTGTTGTTCCCGGCTCTGCGGATACTCCGCTCTGGTTTCTTACTCTGGTCTTAAGCTCTACCTTTTCCTCGCCTCCGATTGGAAGAATGGTCTGGGGATCAGACTCAAGATACTTGACGTAGTTTTCCATGAGACCTGTCTTCGCCTCGGTTTCTGCAACTACGTCAGTTAGAGCGTGGATTGTATAGCCTGTCTGTGTTCCACTACGGCGTACATACCCACCATCAGTGTCAAAGTTATATATATTGTTTGTATCGCCGTACTCAGACGATCTTTTGATTGTTTCAACAAATATATTTTCGTTTGCGTTATAGGTACCGCTCGGTGTATCTTTCGAGGTGACTACATCGTAGTATACATTTATTTTTGGACCATTCCTTTCCGGATAATGCGGAAAAGTTCTTAATTCTACTGGCACGCCTGAGAAATCAAGTTTGTAATAATACTTCGTTTCACCGTCATTTGAAACAGATGTAAGTAGTTCGGATTTCTTTACATATCGTGTCACATCTGTTTCCTTCACTGTTGGAATATCTTCTGTATTTGCATTTGCAACAGTTTCAGCACTGGCTACACGCAAGTTCTGTATGGAAGATTTTTCCGGCACGCATATATATACATTATAATCGCTTATAGAATATACAACATCACCAGTACTTAATTGCAACCATTGGCTTGTACTACCTCCTGCCGTAAAATCAGTATTGCTCTGCGTAGTTGCTGTGATAATTGTTGGTGAACCGCTATTAAAATGTAATTTTATCGGAGCTTCACCTGTGCTATTGCTTGTATCATATGTGTCAAAAACCTCGATGCTCCCCACAGTTCCAGTTGCTAACAACTTACCCCATGGCCCCATATTTCCTTGTGTTCCAGCTGCAATTATTCCTATGTTATATCTTACTTCTGTAATATATTCGCCATCAAGCAAACCTAATGTCTTCTTTGAAACAGAATAATTGCTAACGTATGGATCCGGTTTTTTCTCCAGATTAATATCCACCGTTCTTCCTTTTGGGTGTATGTTCGTCTTAATTCTTACCGTTTTAACCGGTAGCGAAAACCTCAGTCCGGTCACTTGTATTTTTTCATCATAGAATTTAGCAACTACTGTTTTCTCGTCGGAATCAGCTGTGCCGAAATTCTGATACACCGCTCCCTGAGATCCATACCAAAAGCATTCCTCATATGGCAGCATGGTATAAGATTGTGGATTAGAATTTGCTTTTGGCAAACCAACATTCTCATGATATCTGTTAATCAGAGCGGTAGTGTTGTACTGAACCGCAACATCCTCCCCTTTATACATAAGAAATTCTCGTTCAGAAGTTCTTTCTTTTATGACCGTTCCATCTCTCAGTGCCAATTTTTTAATTGCAGTTACAGTTTTTCTTTCCCCTTCATTCGAATTAAACACATATTCGATTGGTTCAAAAAAATCACCACAATATAAGTTATTATAATAATCACTTGTGAGTACATATCTATTATCAGATGTCTTAGTCAGGTTAAATGCATCTTTAATATTTACTGTATCGTCAGTAACGGCCCCTGCATCGTCTGTTAGTTTTATATCACCATTCTTTAATCGTATAGTTACACCTTCAGGGACTGTATATGTCATTTCGATTTTACATACGCCTGGATGCCATACATGTGTTCTATAATTCGTGTTCTCGGCAAGCATCCCTTGCGGATCAGCTCTCCTTGTCGTCTTCCCCAGAGAAGCATTAGAGTAATTGAGCTGTGCCGAATTTAACTTTGCATTTGTCTTCAGAACAGTATCAGTTCCGTCTTCACTATATGTAATCTTTATAGCTTCACTCATATTAATCTGAGGAACTCTTTGATTTGGTCTCACTGAAAAAGACCACACCAAATCCTCGTAACTTGCCTTGACTGTTGCATCCACACTTTTTACTTGCCCTAAGTATTTTCTTATTATGGTTGGGTTGTTGTCGAAGTAAGCATATGACGGATGATACTCTTTACTGATGTCAGAAGATAACGCCCCTGTTAAATTATTGTCCCCCTCACCCGTGGCCTCGAAGACTAATCCTTCTGCAAGTTCAATTTTCAAGTTGCCAGATTTCTCCGTACTTTTTCCTCTTATCACAACTTGAAATTTGTACTCTTTTGGGCTATACCCATAATTATCCGCAAACGAGAAATCGGCAGTCTGACCATCCATATCGGTTAGCTCCGTGTGATTGTCATCTGTTCCGAGAAGCTTGATGGTTCCTCCTCCTGGGAGATTTTTGGCGGCTGCTTTAGCCGTTTCTGCTCCGAACATACCAAAAGATTGCGGCATCGTGTATGACCCCACAACCATAATAGCAAGCAGGAACACAAAAAATCTGTGCAGCCATTTGCTGTTAGTTCTTGATTGCATTATTTAACCTCCTATATTATTGTAATATCTATTCCTTTCCTCTTCCTCCTTACTGAATACTTCTGCTTTATCTATGTTTTCATCACCTATTCTGCCTCCTCTCTCTTGCATGTTTTAACGGTTCTTCACGGAATGGCGATTCCGTTGTAAGAAAGTCCTTCTTGCAGTAGGGTGCTTTGGGAGCTGGGGCGTACAACCCGAACATTAGCTTCGAAAATGTAGGAATAAATCTTTTACGGCAGAACATTGTTCGAAAAACCGAACATAAAAAAACACCTGCACTCTCGCAGGTTCTGTTGCAATATCAATATGTTGTTTTTTCTATGTCTATCGCTTTAAAGTGCTATATTATCTTGCAAATTCACCTGTTCATTTGAGCTGGCTCATACAAAAAATGCTTGATTATTATCGTCTAATATGTCAATATTGTCATATAAATTTTTGTATTTTGCTCACGGAATCGCCATTCCGTGAGCCTTTGTTTTTGCTCTATGCCGTCGGCACTATACCACCAATCCAAGTCTTTCTATCTGCCTTATGTGTTCCTCCGGAATTGTCTTTATGTACCGCCTTGTTGTGTTGATGCTGCTGTGTCCAAGTACGTCGGCCAGCTTGGCTATGTCTTTCTTTACATTGTAGAAGGCTCTTGCGAATAGTTTTCTAAGGTTGTGTGGGAATACTTTCTTCTTATCAACCCCGGCTCGCTCGCACAGGCTCTTCATCATCTGCCAGATTTGGCTTCTGTGGAGGGGCTCTCTTTTGCCGTTTAAGAATATGCTTCCTTCCGTTATATCTTGGTTCTTTGCATAGGCGAGTAAGCGTTTACTCAGCTTTCTGCTCATTAGGACTTTTCTTTCTTTGCCTTTTACGTAAACGTTTACTTCCCCACAGCGCACTGCCTCAACTGTAAAGAATTTTAGTTCAGATACTCTAATGCCGGTGCTGCATATGGTCTCCATAATGAGTGCGGATTTTTCATATTTTGAATCCCCTGCATTGTTTTTCTGTCTACTTTTCTTTTTTGATTTGTTGCACCGTATAGTCTCGCCATCTCCTCTGCAATAGTTTATCATCCGCATATACTCATTCTTCGTGAGCATCCGGCTCTCGTCGGCAAAGGCTTGTTCCTGCACTTTGTAGTTCTTAACTTTGATGTCTTCTTTGCCCATGCTTTTTAGGAGCGCTCTAACTCCAGCAAGCATACTGTTTATTCCCGAAGGGGAGTAACCGTTTTCTCTAAGGTGC
>DFGY01000053.1 GCA_002372505.1 Firmicutes bacterium UBA3738 | reverse complement strand
ATTGGAAAGCATGATAAAAATAATGCGTAAAGTATGGAGCACAAAACGGATAGAAGGAGCAAGAACGATGACGACTGAAGAGAGAAATGAAATGATCGAAGATATTGAGAACATTCTAATACTTCATGGTATCGCGCCCGGTAGCATAGACTTTATGAAGTGGAGCGATGAGGATCTGGAAGAATTTGAAATAGAGGAATTCATGAAGAACAGATAACAGTAAAACACCTCTCCTTGACAAAACCAAAAAGCAGTAGGAGAATACTACTGGGGAAATAGTTAAATCGAAAGCCAAGGAGAGGAAAAATGAAAAAAGAAAACAAGAGCTGCGAAATGGCAGCAGTGCTTTTAGCATTGAAGCAGGAACTAAGAGAAGGCGAAAAGTCCGACGCAACCATGGAGAAGTACATGCGCGACGCCGAAAGGTTCCTGATTTTTTATTGCGACAAGGAAAGAAGAGTCGAGCCGGAAGGTGACACAGAGCAGGAAAAAGGGAGTAAATGTAAAGAAACAAGTAGTTATGCTAGCACAGAAGATAATCAAAAAGACACTAACAGTATGAGCAAGAGCGTTAACAATATAGCAAAAGAAGACGTAATTGTATATAAGGAATACCTGAGAGAAAGCGGTTATTCCCCGTCGGGGATAAACAGCATGCTTGCAGGAATAAGAGCACTCCTTAAAAGCATGGGTAAAGAAGACATAAAAGTTAAGAACTATAAAGTCCAACAACAAACTTTCGCAGACGAAAGCAGAATGCTCACAAAGAATGAATACCTGAGGATGATTAATTGTTGCGATAGGAACAAGAAGGCTATATATAGTAATAAAGCGAAAAAGAAAAGCGGACAGAAAAGCAATGCAGAGGAAAGAGCAGCGTTAATCATGGAGACTATATGCAGCACAGGCATCAGGGTGTCCGAGCTGAAATTCTTCACCGTGGAAGCCGTGCGCAGGGGAGAAGTAAGCGTTTACTTAAAAGGCAAGGAGCGGAAAGTCCTTATGAGCAGAAAGTTGAGTAAACGTTTACTCACCTACGCAAAGAAGCAAGGCATAACAGAAGGCAGCATATTCTTAAACGGTAAGGGAGAGCCCCTCCACCGAAGTCAAATCTGGCAGATGATGAAGAGCCTGTGCAGACTGGCAGGAGTAGAAGAAAGAAAAGTATTCCCTCACAACCTTAGAAAGCTTTTCGCCAGAGTCTTCTACAATGTAAAGAAAGACATAGCAAAGCTGGCAGACGTACTTGGACACAGCAGCATCAACACCACAAGAAGGTACATAAAGACCATTCCGAAGGAACATATAAGGCAAATAGAAAGATTGGGGCTCGTGGTATAGCAACGGCAGAAAATCAAACCAAGCTCATCAGCTTAAGCGCAAAAAAACACTAAAAAAACTCACAGAATGTCAATTCTGTGAGCAAAACACAAAGATTTATACAACAATATTGACATATCAGAGGGTAATAATCAAGCATTTTTTGAAAAAGCCGAATCAAAATAGCAAAGTAATACATAAAGCCAGATAGTGCTTTAAAGTATAAAAGATACAAGAATCAATACATGGATACAGCAACATAACCTGCGAGGGCGCAGGCGTTTTTTGTGTTTCTTTTTTTAAAACAATAATTCGTTATGAAAGAGTTCCGACTACAGTATACCGATTATTGTTCAGATAGAGCTCCCGGCCTTCAGGCGGTTGCCTCAATTAGTACTGTTCTCAGCAACGGAATCGACATTTCGTGAAAAACCGTTAAATCATGCAAAGGAGAGGAGGCAGAATAGGTGATGAAAACATAGATAAAGCAGAACTATTCAGTAAAGAGGAAGAGGAAAGGAATGGAATGGATATTTCAATAATGTAGGAGGTTAAATAATGCAATCAAGAACTAACAGCAGATGGCTGCACAGAGTTTTTGTGTTTCTGCTTGCCATTATGGTTGTGGGGTCGTACACGACGCCGCAGTCTTTTGGTATGTTCGGAGCACAGGAAGCTAAAGCGGCATCAGAACCAATTGAGATTCAACCGGGTGGAGGCACCATGGAGCTAACCGGAGAAGGTGATGACCCGGCGGATCAAAACAAAAAAATCACGGTAGGCTTTGAAGACACGGCGCAGGTTCACGTAAACTCTGATTCGAGCGTGCCCAGCTACAGCTATACACTTAAATTAGCCAATCTACCTCAAGGGGAGGGGAGAAAAATCAAGATTGAGCTGAATGATGGCATGTCCTGGGTTAGAACAGGCGAAGGTAATCCTAATATTGAAGCCTCTCTTGTCGGAGAAAAGGTTTTGGTAGAGAAAGGTGCCGTGCTTGTTAATGAGAAAATCGTTTGTATGCCAAGAAATTCCAATGAATTCAAATATACATTGAGAACTGATGAGAGTGACTGGACACGTAGCCCGAATATAGTCAGCGGGGAACTGCTTCCAACTGTAACAACAATTACGTGGGATTTTGAAGTGCAGTATAATAGCGAGATGGCCTTTGCAGACATGAAAGATGCTATAAAAGTTACATACATTGATGGTGAAGGCAACGAAACTGTGGGATCGGTGGATGCAAAGGGAACAGGATTTGGGTTGTTCTACAATGCATCGTCGCAACGTGCAGATGTTAGCATTGTTGCGAACAATAAAGTGAGCAATTACAGAGAAAGAGATTTACGTTTCTATACACCTTCCACGACATCACAACTCGGAGAACTGCAGCTGACTTATATTTTGCCGCAAGGGGTAACGCCGGTACTTAAACCGGATGCGGAAGGAATGTTCAGCACTCCCATAAACAAAGGCAATAATAGATGGGAAACTCGTTCTCTTTATCCCGTAAAATCTCCATTTGGTGGAAACCAGATGATGGGGCCTGTAGACTTTAATGTTAGGGTACCAGATGGTACAAAATACTTTGACGTGGATATAGAATGCGTGATGACCAACCTCAACGACGAAAGAATAGTTGATGAGCCTGAAGTAAGAAAAAACAGATACTACATAGCGAACAGTGGTGAGAAAATGTTCGCGCAAAAGGGTAATGTTTTGGGAAGTGCCCATGTAGACTTTACATCTGCCAATGTACACACTTACGGTTGCAATGCACCAAAAGAGGAATCAACATATTTGGGTTCGCTTGCTGTGGGCAATTCGGGCGACACTGATTCTGCGCCTAAAACAGTACATGTAAAGTTTGATATTGACAAGGTACATGTCATAGCCGTTCCGATACCTGCGCCATATGGAGGTACAGCAAGGAACTTCAAGGTCAAATCAATTAACAATCCGGATGAATGGAAAACTATAGACATTGAGAAAAAGTCACATAGGAGTAAGGAAAAGGAAGAGAATTATCCGAGTAATTATTACATTACATCAGATGAGCTTGGACTAGTGAAGGGTGACTATATAAAGGAAGTACAATTCGACATAGGAAGTTTTCCGTCAGGGGAAGTATGTGGCGGTGCTTTTTATAACCACATATTAGGTACAGCTTTGAATCTCTCCGGCCTACAGACCATCGGCACGATAGAAGTGAAAAACACAGATGGAGATAGCGTTACGACGGGAGAAGTGCCTATCAATACACATTTTTCAACAACTTTATACGATAAATATGGATACTTTAAGATGTATGTGAGTGATACAGTAACAACAACACCGAAGGATCTTAACAGACCAGGTGGAGGAGTTTCTGTTGGGGCCGGCGGAGAAAGCGACGTCAAAACCATAGAACTGCGACAGTCGGGTGAAGGAGAAAAAAATCCATTTACAGAATATAATGTTTACATCTGTGTCCCGGAGAATGCTACCCTCGACGTAAAGAGAGTGCGGCTTGGTGATACGCCATTGCGCGAAGATGCCACAGAGAATTATCTTATGAATCCTGATGATATAACAAGCCAGGTGAAGGTATCGAAGAAGCCTATCGAAGTAACCAGTAAAGATGGAAAGCTGGTGCGCTACTACAAGCTTGACTTCAGTAATGTGCCTATTGAGAAAAGAGCGCTTGGGTTTGCCTACGACAGCAATGGTGCGGCTAGAAGAGCACTTCTTCATGTTCAGTACAGTGTAAAGACGAAGGTGACCACCCCGGGTGGCACACACATGTATAGGGATAATGTATTTGTTGAACTTAAAAACGTAGATCCGAATAGTAACATCATAGAGAGAGATTGGCAAACGCCTGTTAAAGGAAATCCACTTAATCTGATGACAGACGGCGGAAAAATGTTTGGCGTTGGTGGAAACCATGCGCTGACAGTCGTCCCCAAGATCATAGTCCGTGCACAGACAGAGTCCAGGACCATGGGAATGAAAAATTACGTCACCTACGATGAGGCGGATCCCCAGACCATTCTGCCTATAGGTATCGAAGCAGATGCCAGCGTAGGAATGAAGACGACGGTAACGAACCTGTCGGGAATACAGGCACCGGAGGGAACCACCACATGGATCCCCATACCCAAGAAGGGAGAAAACTGGGGCAAGCTCACTGAAGGATGTAAGGACAGCTCCGGAAGAGAGAGCAACGAGGCACCATTCTCCATAAACCTGAAAGAGGCACTCAAGGGCATAGACGAAAGCATATTCGAAGTAACCTACGGAACGAGAGTTACGCCTGTATCGGAGGGCGACTACACACAGACCTGGGACGAAGGAAACGGAACATGGCAGAAGGCCGCAGACGTAACAGACTGGAATGCAGTCAACTGCGTAAGGCTTAAGGCCATAGCCAAGATACCTGACTTTGACAGCAAGGGAAGAGCCTGGAGCCAGGAAATGACCGCAGAGGCAGTAGTGGATAAGAACACGGTAAATGACGCGGAAAACGCGGTACTGGTAGTGTCCCCGGTAACATACAAAGACCTGACCACACCTGACGGCAAAGTATTCAAAGGAATCGACATAGGCGAAGCCACAGCCATGAGTATCGCCACAGGTATGGTAAAAGGTGCCATGTTCGAAGATAAGAACAAGAACGGAAAGAAAGATGCCGGAGAGACAGCAGTAACCGGAGCAGAAGGAGACTACAAGGCCAGCCTGTGGGGCGGAGCCAAAGGCCAAAGACAGATGCTGATGGAAAAGGATGTAAAGGCAGACGGAACATATGCCTTCGGCGGAGTATCCACAGACGAAGTATATGACGGCTACTACTCCGTAAGAATAACCAACGGAGAAGGCGGAAAGAAGTTCAGAGGAGTAAACGATGCCACCACGCTGGCAGATGACGAGCTCATTGTAACGCCAAAGGCAGAAGGAAGCGAGAGCGGAACGACGCAGGACAACGCCTTTACGCACAGCACATCCAGAACGGACGAAAGCCTTAAAGGCTATGCCTTCTCAACGCCAATCACAGCAGTGAACAGCGGAGAGGAAGGCGGAGTATACAACCTGGGCGTGTACTTCGGAGCGGACGCAGCCACAAAGGCAACATTCACCATGGATACCGAAAAGGGAACCATGACAGACAGAGCCGGAAAAGACAGCTGGGTCAAGATGACAAAGGGAAGCCCGGGAAGAGAAGGTGCAGAATTCGAATACGAAGCAGCACCGTCAGAGAGGCTCACCTTCCCGAAGGTAAGCGCCAAGGAAGGATACAAGTTCCTGGGCTGGAAGAAGTCAGGCGCAAGTGCGGATGTGCTTCCCGCCAAGAATCCGGGAGACGTAATCTTCGGATACGAGAGTGCATCCTATGTGCCCTTCTTCTCATCAGATAATGAGGAAGTGACAAATACGGATCTGCAGAATCTTGTGAATGCTGCAGAAGGAGTAGACACAGAAGGCTGCTCGGATGACAGTGCAGACGCACTCAGTGAAGCCATTGACAATGCCAAGGATGTAATAGGAGACGGCGGTGCAACGGATGAGGACAGAAAGGCAGCCAAGGACATACTGGATAGCGCCATAGGAAACCTTGAGAGCGCAAGAGCCGAGCTCGAAAGGGCAGTGGATAAGGCAGCAGGATATGACCCTGCCGATTACACGGATGAAACAGGTAAGGCCCTTACAGACTCCATAGTCATGGGCGAAGACCAGCTGAACGACCCCGGAGCCACAGCAGATGAGCTGAAAGGAGCCACAAGAGGGATCGAAAGTGCGATAGCAGACCTTATCCCGACCAAGGAAGGCCTTGAAAAGTACATAGATAAAGTTAAGGATATGGACAAAGAGCCATATACTAATGGCAGCGTGGCAGTGCTGAATAAAGCGGTAGCTGCGGCAGAGGCCGTTGCAAAAGACCCGGATGCTACGGTAGACGACATAAAGGGAGTCTTTGACAAACTGAGAAATGCCGAAGCGGACCTTAAGAAAAAAGTTGATGCGGAGCTTGAAGACGCCATAGCCGACGCAAGCAAGATAAAGAAGCAAAACTACACGGAAGAGACGGCAAATGCACTGACGGAAGCGTTAAATGCCGGACTTGTAACATTAAAAGACAAGGAAAGCACAGACGCGGACAAGGATGCAAAAGCAAAGGCCATAAGAGAAGCCATAGCCGGACTGGTATCCACAAAGGCAGGCCTTAAGGACGCAGTAGATGATGCAGAGAAGATTATCGCCGAAAACGAAACAAATCAGTACTATGAACAGGCGGGAGTAGAGGCACTTAAGCCGATACTGGAAACAGCAAAGAGAGTACTTGGTGACGACAACGCCACGGCAAACGAGATCAAAAATGCTGAGAAGGAACTCACAGATGCCATAAAGGCACTGGTACCCACAAGCGCAGGTCTCGAAAAAGCCATAGAAGACGCAGAAAAGATAGACCAGAGCCAGTACACCAGAGAGACGGCTGCAGTGCTTCAGAACGCCATAGACGAGGCCAAGGAAGTTCTGGCAAAAGACCCGGCTGCGACAGCTGAGGAAATGAAGGAAGCCGTAAACAATCTTAAGAAGGCCGAAAACAATCTGGTGCCCACAAGAGAAGCCATAAAAGATAGACTGGAAAAGGCAGAAAACATCATTAAGAACGACGGTGACAAATATACGCCGGAGACTGTGGGAGAGCTTAAGGACGCAGTTAAGAATGCCAAAAAGGTGCTTGCCGATGCAAACGCCACAGGCCCGGAAAAGAGAAATGCGCTTGATGGCTTAAATAACGGAATCGACGGACTTGAGTCCAAAGAAATGGCAGCTCTAAAGGATTCTCTTGACAAGGCGAAGGCTATTGACACCGCACCTTACACGGAAGAGAGCGCAAAGGCTCTTACAGATGCCATAGCCGGAGCTGAAGAAGTGCTGGCGAGCGAAGATGCGGACGACACCGAGTGGAAGGCAGCCAGAGAGAAGCTGGAAAAGGCAGTAGATGGTCTGGTGACAAAGGAGCAGGCTGCAGCTAAGGAAAGTCTGGACACAAAGATAGCTGAAGCAGAAAAGATAGACACAGCTCCATATACTGACGAAACAGCAAAGGTTCTTAAGGACGCCATAGCGGACGCTAAGAAAGTATCGGAGAATCCGAAGTCAACCGCAGAGCAGCTTAAGACGGCGGAAGATGCCATAGGAAAAGCGATAGGCGGCCTTAAGACAAAAGCAGAGGCGGCAAAGGAAAAAGCGAAGGCAGATCTGGATGCAAAGATAGCGGAAGCAGAGAAGATAGATACAGCTCAGTATACTGACGAAACAGCAAAAGTGCTTAAGGACGCAGTAGATGCAGCGAAGAAAGTATCTGCAGATCCTGCAGCTACGGAAGAACAGCTAAAGACAGGTCTTGCTAACCTTCAGAATGCCATTAACGGCCTTAAGCCAAAAGCCGCTGCAGACAGAGAGACAGCTCTAAGGACGCTGACAGACACACTTGCAAAGGCTGAAGACGCAATTAAGGGCAGCAAGAGAGACGATTACACACCACAGAGTGTGAAGGCACTTGAAGATGCAATAAAGTCGGCTAAGGCAGTAGCAAGTAATCCAAACGCAAGCAAGGAAGACATTGACAAAGCAGCCTCTGCATTGCAGCAGTCATTAAATGGCCTTGTGAAAATAGACACCATTACAAACATAAAGGTGATTGAAAAACTGATTCCAGCCAGTGTAACGCCCGGTACCCCGGCACCCCTTGCGGCAGTTAACGCGCTGGTAACGAAGATAAACAGCGACAATGACATAAAGGGATCAACCTATGCACCGCTGAAGTTTATGAGCAAGAAGCAGACAAAGAAATCGATCAAGCTGCAGTGGAGCAAGGTAAAGGGAGCCAAGAAGTACACAGTCTACGCAAACCAGTGCGGAAAGAAGAACAAGTACAAGAAAGTGGCTACAGTAAAAGGCAAGACCCTGAACGTAAAGAAAGTTGCAGGAAAGAAGCTTAAGAAGGGAACGTACTACAAGTTCATCCTCATAGCTGAAAACGGAAACAAGGTAAACGCCATCTCCAAGACCCTGCACGTACGTACAGCGGGACACAAGAAATACGCAAACTACAAGAGCGTATCCGTTAAGAAGGCAGTAATCAAGAAAGCCAAGAAGCTCAAGAGAGGCAAGACCTTAAAGCTTAACGCTAAGGGCGTGGTACCCAAGGGCAAGAAAGTAAGCGTACACGTAAAGACACGCTACGAGTCTGCCAACAAGAAGATAGCCACAGTGACCAAGGCAGGTAAGGTTAAGGGCGTCAAGAAGGGCAAGACCAAGATATACTGCTACGCGCAGAACGGACTGGCTAAAGTGGTAACAGTAACAGTTAAATAACTGTGCTGATAGCAAATGCTGGCACAGCTGGCGCACAATAAGGCAGGCTGCCGGAGATTTCTCCGGCAGCCCGCACCCACCTTAAAGACAAAAGGCCCTTTCTTTACGGACGCTCGCGAAACCCCAAAAGGATATTCAACAATATCCCCTTATTTTCCGGATCCTCTCTGATGCTATTCCCAAGGCATTTTCCCGGAAGAAATATGACAAACCCTAAAAAACAAATTTAACTATAATGAGACAGCGCGCGTTCGTAAAGAGGGGTTTTTTTTGTTAGCAAAAAACACAGAATCCGGCGGGCGCCGGTTCCTGTGCAAAGTGTGTGTGTATTCAATAAAAGAAGGAAAGTTTGTATGGTAAAAACCATACGCTTTTATTTAATAAAATTATAGTGGGGGAATGTGATGATTGTGTGAAGAAATGAGCAGGCGCTCATGTTTATTTTTGTCTATTATTCGCATAGGCTATAGAATTTGTTCAAAAGTGGCCAGGCGCCAGTTTTCTTCGTCCTCATCTTCCGCATCGTAAACAATTTCCCCGCCTAAAACAGTCATCGCCGCAGCAGGGATTCTTGGACCATTTCCGACGAAGGGATTCTCTTCAAAGCAGGCAAAGTCGGCGAACATGCCTTCAGCAATTTTGCCAATAATTTCAGCAAGTCCAAGCTTTTCCGCAGCCCTAACGGTGCGGACTTTTATTTCTTCTCTCGGTGATGCAGATTCAGGCACCAGTGGGAATTCAAAATGGGTGTCAGTCTCCAGAAGCTCGCCGTTATGAGCCAGGCTTATTTGAATTTTATGCCCCGCGCTTTCGCGGAATTTTTTAATGGCCGATCTGGCAAGGTCAAGGTCTTCACTGTTGTGGGCTTCAATGTGAACGTCTGATGAACGAAGCTGAGCCGTCTTCATGAGTTCCACAAGGTAGTCCTCGGAAAGGTTGCCGCCTATGATGCAAGGTGCTACGATGCCGCCCATCATAAGGCCACCCAGCTCGGAGAATTTTGTTGCCTTGTTTTGTATCAATGAATCCACATAGGACGAATCGGCTTCATTGCAGATGTATATGCCGTTAACGTATCTAAGCTTGGCCATGTCCTGGGATACCATTTCCAGCATCAAGTCCTCAGCGGCGTGGCACAGGAAAGGCGATGCGCTTCCCTCGAAAATAGTGGTAAAGCCTTCGGAGCAATAGCCGTGAAGCACGTCCATAGCGGAGAGCTCGAGCCTGTCCGGGTCGATTGGCGCCAGCATTCTCAGCATATATGGAAGCGTAATAAAGGGAGCCTCATCTTCGTCGGTGGCTTCCAAAACAGCCTCTGCCGCGCAGGTGTTAAACCAGCCGGACAGACCGTCCTTGCTCAGCAGCAGCACCGGCTTTTCATCACAAACCTCATCAACGGCCACGGGAATATCTTCCGGCGCCAGACCTTCCAGCAGATCCGAAGCAAAGCCGTAGCCGAAATACACTTCGTTTTCCGGATGAGTATATATGTAATCCTTAAGGTCTTTAAGCACTTCTTCCCGGGAAGAAAAGTCGTCCAGCACCAGGCAGACATCTTCGTCAATCATATCCAGCACAGGAGAGTCGTTGGCTTCAATGAAGCCCGGGAGCATATACATTCCCTCAAGGTCGAAGACCTCCGTGTCGTCCCCTACCAGCTCCTGCATGTCCTCGTCGGTGCCGACTCTCATAATGGTTCCGTCTTTAACGGCCACAGCCTCAGCAGTAGGCTGCTCATCATCCATTGTGTGAATAGAGCCTCCCGTAAAAATTGTATCGGCGTAATTTCCGCCCCGTGAAAAAAGTCCCAATGCCATAGTGATTATCTCCTTTCTTTCTGAAAGAATTATACCATAAGGTTGGCCTTTGGAATTAGAAAAAGAACATGAAATAAAATCGAACGATTAAGAGTCATATTGGAAAAGAATATAGCAGAATCGATTGAAACAAAAGAAAACATTATGTAGAATTAAAAGAGAAAAGAACGAAAGGAGGCGGAAATGGTAGTAACAGCAACGGAATTTAAATCAAATCTGGGAAAGTACTTTGACTATGTAATGTCGTCCCCGGGTGAAGCCATTACCATAACCCGAAACGGAAAGAAAGTGGCAGAGTTTTCTGCGCCGAGAATCACGGCAGTGGAAAAGCTGACAGGATTCTTAAATGAAGATGGAAAGGCGAAGAAAAGAAAAACCGCGGAAAAAGATTACGATGATCTTAAGAGAGAGGCACTAAAAGAGAAATATGAAATTGATATATGATACGAATATTGTGCTGGACGTAATGCTGAAGAGGGATCCCTATTATACGGATTCAGCGGTAGCGTTAAACCTAAGTGAGCAGGGAGATGTGGAAGGAATAATAGCCGTAACATCTCTAACTGACATTTTCTACATCACACACAAAAAGACTCACGATAAGGATAAAGCTTATGATGCCATGGAAATAATCCGGGACGTCCTGACGGTTTGTGATGTTACAGGAGACAGCGCAGAGGAAGCTATTGATGAAAGAAGCAGGGATTTTGAAGACGAGCTAATTGCAAAGACAGCACTTAAAGCCGGCTGCGATTACATTCTCACCAGAAATGTAAAAGACTACGCGAAGTCGCCGGTAAAGGCTATTACACCCAAAGAGCTATTAAAACTGTATGACTAAGGTGATTACTAACCACGAGATATTGTCAACTTAAGCGTTATTGACAAAAGCCAAACACTCGGTTAAAATTAGGCCAAACACTCGGTTAAAATAAAGCCAAATACTCGGTCAAAATAAAGCCAAACACTCGGTAGCACGTACAGGAGTTTAAAAGTGAAAGAATATTTTCCAAGAGTTTCAGACAAGGTTCTGTTTGATCATTTAGAATCCAAGGGAGCGGTACTTGTTGAAGGAGCCAAATGGTGCGGAAAAACAACCTCTGCAAAACATATTGCAAAAAGTGTCATAGAGATGGATCGTCCGGATATGACAGAGCAGTATCAGCAAATGGCAAGGATCAAGCCTTCAAATCTTCTTGAAGGGGAAACCCCTCATTTGATTGATGAATGGCAGATTGCAACAAATATCTGGAATGCTGTACGGTATGAGGTTGATCGCAGGGGTGAATTTGGTCAGTTCATTCTTACAGGCTCGTCCGTTCCTGCAAAGTTGGATGAAAGTATGCATACAGGAACAGGCCGGATTGTTCGCATGCGTATGAGGCCTATGTCTTTGTTTGAATCCAGAGATTCTAGTGGGCAGGTATCATTAGGTGATTTGTTTAACGGGAAAAATATATCTGCCATGGATGATCACAGTATTGATGATATTGCATTTTTAATCTGCCGAGGAGGTTGGCCTGCAGCGTTAAATCGTTCAGAGAAAATCGCTTTGAAGCAAGCCTTCGATTATTATGATGCAGTCATAAATGACGATATTTCCAGAGTAGATGGTGTGAAACGGGATCCTGAGAGAACAAAGCGCGTCATGAGGTCATATGCCAGAAATGTTTCCACGCAGGTTTCTTTGGAAACAATCAGAACGGATGTAATAAGTAATGACATAGAAACGTTTGACAAGGAATCTCTTTATGGATATTTGAATTCCCTTAAGCGAATTTTTGTTATCGAAGACTCACCGGCATGGAATCCAAATCTGCGGTCCAAGGCAGCAATTCGCACATCGGATACAAGATATTTTGTTGATCCGTCTGTGGCGACCGCAGCACTTGGTATGGGACCCAAAGATCTAATCAATGATCTGGAACTGATGGGTCTAATATTTGAAAATCTATGCGTTAGGGATCTAAGGATATATGCTGAAGCTTTGGATGGTACCGTTTATCACTACAGAGATAAAGCAGGGCTTGAATGTGATGCTGTAATTCATCTGAGAAATGGCAGATATGGTTTGATTGAAGTGAAACTTGGCGGAGATAATCTGATCAATGAGGGGGCGGAGAGCCTTAAAAAACTGGCGGAAAGAATCGATACAGAAAAAATGAGTGATCCGGCATTTATGATGGTTTTATGTGGAGTTGCTCCATTTGCCTATAAACGTGAAGACGGCGTGTATGTTGTTCCGATTACATGTTTGAAGGATTAACGGCTTTTCTAGCTTTTGTTATAATATGTTTCTTTAATTTTCCCATAAATAATCCTCAATCCCAGATGTGATAATAAACTAGCAAGTGAGATTGATATTAGCATATATATTATATCGTGGCAAATGCGAAAAGTTATTGAAAGGTTAGGTTACATTTGATATAATCCCCTTGCGCATGGGGAGAGCCGTAGGCAGGAAGCCTGCACAGCCAAAAGGCAGCCACCCGGAGCAAAACACAAAACGCAAAACACAATCACAAGACATATAAAAATGAAACAAATCATGAAGATTGCAGCCCGAGGAATGGGCAGGAGCATCTTCATTTTTATTGACTATAAAAAAAAGACAGGAGCACACATGACCGGCAGCAGAGCAAAAAATATAATATCAAAAATCGGGCAGCTAATAGTTGTCATGGTTTTGCTGTCCATAATCGTATTCGCCCTGTCCAGACTGACTCCCGGCGATCCTCTTAAAGCCTACTACGGTGACGGAGTAGAAAGAATGAGCACCGAGCAGAAGGAGGAAGCGAGAGAGCGGCTCGGTCTAAATGACAGCATCCCTGTTCAGTATGTTAAATGGGTAAAAAATGCCGCATCGGGAGACTACGGCATTTCATATAAATACAAACAACCGGTCACAAAGGTGATAGGAAGAGTGTGGCAAAACACGCTGCTACTGGGGGGTCTTGCCTTCGTGCTTACATTCCTGTTCTCTTTCATGCTGGGAATGTTCTTAACCATGCGCGAAGGCAGCCTGCCGGACCGTATAATCTGCAAGGCGGGAGTCGTGTCATCGGGCATCCCCGCGTTTTTCATGGCATTGCTGCTCATTTTATTTTTCGCAGTAAAGCTCCCCCTATTCCCAACAGGCGGAGCCTACGCCCTCGGGGAATCAGGCAGCATCATAAGCAGGCTCTACCACCTGGTACTGCCTCTGACAGTGCTGGTCCTGGAACACCTTTGGTACTACACATACATGGTCAGAAACAAACTAATGGAAGAGACGAGAAAGGACTACGTACTCATGTGCAAGGCCAAAGGCCTTTCCCGGAAACAAATCCTCAGAAAGCATTGCCTTAGAAACATTATGCCTTCCATGGTGACGGTAATGGCCATAGCACTGCCCCACATACTTGGCGGAACCTACGTGGTGGAAATGGTATTTTCCTATCCGGGTCTCGGCAGCCTTAGCTTTGAAAGCGCAAAGTATCACGATTACAACATGCTAATGGTCTTAAGTCTGCTAACGGGACTGATTGTAGTCGTGTTCAATATACTGGCTCAGATCATAGATGAAAGAATCGATCCGAGAATGAAATACGAGGAGGTGGCGTGATGACTTTAAATGAAACAAACCGCCCGGTAATAGCCATGAGCCTTCTCGCAGTAATAATAGCAGGCTGCCTTCTCGCAGGACTGCTGGCACCCTACGCAGCTGACGACATGGATGCGTCGGCACTAATGGCACCGCCGGGAGGCAGCCACATATTCGGTACCGACACACTGGGAAGGGATCTCTTCTCTATGATCTGGTACGGAGGAAGACTGTCTCTTTACATCGGCCTTCTGGCTTCCCTCATTTCCACAGTCATAGCCGTACTTTACGGTGCGGCGGCAGGCCTTGTGGGGGAAAAGGCCAGCGACCTTATGATGAGATTTTGCGAGCTCTTAATGAGCGTGCCCCAGATACTTCTTCTCCTGTTCCTTCAGGCAATGTGGGGCGAGGCGACGCCAACATCCATAGCCGTGGTAATCGGAGTAACGGGCTGGATGAACATTTCAAAAATCGTCAGAAGCGAAGTGAGGCAAATATCGGAAAGCGACTACGTACTGGCAGCGAAGACCTACGGGGCAGGATTTCTATACACAGTGAGGAAGCACTTACTTCCCAACCTGGTATCATCAATAATGTTCATGGTGGTATCGAACATCAGCGCCGCCATAGCCGCCGAGGCGACACTCAGTTTTCTAGGCCTGGGCCTTCCCCTGGAAGTAGTCTCCTGGGGCAGCCTTATGTCCATGTCCCAGGACGTACTCATGAGCGGCAAGTGGTGGCTCATAGTTATCCCCGGATTATTTCTGGTCTGTACCATTGTCTGCATTACGGACATTGGAGAATATATAAGAAGAAAGAACAACAGACTCTACAGCAATCTTTAGCGGCAGGAAGCCGCTTTGACATAGCCGGTAAGAAACCGCAGTCAAGAAAGTTACAACAAGACAAAAGGAGAAAAAGACATGAAGAAAAAACTATTACTAATTGTGCTGGCACTGACTATGGTAGTGTCGGGAGCAGCTCTTACAGGCTGCGGCGGCAGTGAAGAGGCAGCATCAAGCGCTTCCTCCGGCTCTGCGGCGCCAGCTGCAACGGATGGAGCCCTGGTTTACGCCAGCGGCGACTACACGGCAATTAATCCTGCCCTCTACGAGCACGGAGAAATTAACGCCCTTCTCTTCGCAGGACTGACTGCACATAACGAAAAGAATGAGGTTGTTCCCGGCCTGGCCGAGGAATGGGAAAAGTCCGACGACGGAAAAGAGTATACCTTCAAATTAAGAGAAGGCCTCACATTCCACGACGGCGAGAAGCTCACGAGTGAAGACGTAAAATTCACACTGGAGGCAATCACAGACGAAAAGAACCAGTCGGAAATCGTTTCAAACTACACCGATATGGAAAAAATCGAATGTCCCGATGAAACTACGGTTAAAATCACACTTAAGGACAACAACGAGGCATTCCCCGATTACATGACCATCGGCATCCTCCCCAAGCACCTGCTTGAAGGGAAGAATCTGGCGGAAGATGATTTTAACCACAATCCTGTTGGAGCAGGTCCCTACAAGCTCACTGAGTGGGACGAAGGCCAGAGCATAACCATGGAGAAATTCGACGGATACTACGCTGGCGCACCGAAGATCGAAAAGGTAATCTTTAAAATAGTAGCCGACAGCGACGCCCGGGCTCTGGCCCTTGAGTCCGGAGACGTGGACATGGCTCAGGTCACCCCATCCGCCGCAAAGGACTTCAAAGACAAAGACGGCTTTAACGTATACGACATGAAGACAGCGGACTACCGCGCCATCGCTTACAACTTCAATAATAAATTCTGGCAGGACCACAGAGAGCTTCCTAACATTCTCAGCTATGCCATAGACAGAGAGTCAATCGTAAAGGGCGTACTCCAGGGGGATGGAGAAGCTGCTTTCTCACCTCTCCAGGCCGGGGAATATGTAAATGAAGACATGGAAAAATTCAGTTACGACCCGGACAAGGCTCAGAAGCTCCTGGAAGAGGCCGGCTGGAAAAAGAACAGCGACGGAATATACGAAAAGGACGGAAAGACTCTTTCATTTACAATATACGCAATGGAAGACGACCAGGTCCGCGTGGATATGGCAAAGGTATGCGCCAAGAATCTTAAAGGCATAGGCGTAGACGCCAAGGCCGAAGCCAAAGCGGAACTGGACTGGGAGAATCAGGATGCCTGCATCATCGGCTGGGGCAGCCCCTTCGACCCGGACGACCATACATACAAAATCTTCACATCTGAAGCAGGCGACAATTACACATACTACTCCAACAAGAAGGTAGATGAAATCCTTACGGCGGCCAGAGCCGAGTCTGACAAAGACGCCCGCAAAAAACTTTACGCCGACTTCCAGGAAGAAATGGCAAAGGATATGCCGTACACATTCCTGGCATACGTAGACGCAAACTACGTCATCAAAGATGGCATTAAAGGAATTACTGAAGATACAATTCTCGGACACCACGGCGTAGGCGTATTCTGGAACATTGCAGAATGGACTATGGAATAAAAATATAGAATAATATGAAGGAACTGCTGCGAATAGAAAAACTGAATATATCTTTCATGATGAAAGAGGGAAAGGTTGATGCAGTAAAAGATGTCAGCCTGAGCCTTAACCCCGGCGAGAGCCTCGCTCTCGTCGGTGAGTCGGGCTGCGGGAAAACGGCACTTTGCCGGACGATACTAAGGCTCCACAGCGGACATTCCCATGTTCGAGGGAACATTTTTCTGCGGGAAGGCCGCCAGGAAAACGCCACGAGAATTGACCGGGCCGATGGTCTTCAAGGATGTTCCGATGAAGGAGCTGTTGACCTGCTGACCCTTTCCGAAGATGAAATGCTGAAAGTACGCGGCAGCCGTATCGCCATGGTCTTTCAGGATCCAATGACTTCCCTCGATCCGACATTCAGCGTAGGCGACCAGATTGCTGAGTCCATAATTCTCGGGAAAGGAGCATCCAGGAAGGATGCCATGGATGAAGCTATAGCTTTGCTGGACATGGTTGGAATTGATAACGCCAAGGAGCGGGCAAAGCAGCACCCCCATCACTTTTCCGGTGGCATGAGACAGAGGGTGTGCATCGCTGCAGCCCTTGCTCTTGAGCCGGACATTCTCATTTGCGATGAGCCGACTACTGCCCTTGATAAGAAGACCCAGGATCAAATAGTCGAGCTCCTTACCCGGATCCGCCGGGAGCGGGGCCAGACAATGATCTTCGTCACTCACGATCTGGGTCTGGTGGAAAAGGTGGCTGACCGCATCTGCGTTATGAAGGCCGGCCGCATTATTGAAGAAGGCAGCAAGGATGAAATTTTTAATGCCCCCCGGGAAGAGTACACCAAGGAGCTTCTTTACTACGCCAGGTACGGCAAGGGGAATACCCACACCCACGGTGACATTCACTTCCACGGCGGGGTCACTCATTCCCACCCACAGGAAAAACGGGAGCCACTTCTTACAGTGAAGAATCTTTCCAAGAGCTTTGAGCTGAGCCGGGGTAGCAGGCACACCGTGGTAAAGGACTTTTCCATGGAAATCGGCGAGGGAGAAATCGTCGGATTGGTAGGTCCGTCAGGTGGCGGCAAGTCAACAATCGCAAGATGCATTATGGGAATAATGAAGCCGGACGCAGGGGAAGTGGAATTCTCTCGGCCCGTGAATAAGCAGATAATTTTCCAGGACTCCGCCGCAGCCTTTAACGAGAGAATGACCATAGGGGAAATAATTGCCGAGCCGCTTCTTCTTGCAAAAGGTGCAGGCAAAGCCGGCGAGGTGAACGAAAAGGTCAAAGAAGTAATGAGGCAGGCGGGACTTGAAGAGGAGCTAATAGGCAGGCACCCTTACGACATGTCCGGCGGCCAGCGCCAGAGAGCCGCAATAGCCAGAGCCCTCATAACGGACCCGGACCTTATAATAGCCGACGAGCCTATATCGTCTCTGGATGTATCCATTCAGTCACAGATAGTTCATCTCTTAAAGGAGCTTCAGACGGAGAGGAATCTCAGCATACTTTTAATAGCCCACGACCTGCCTATGGTGCAGCACGTGGCAGACCGTATAATCGAGCTATAACTCGGAAAAATCTGCACGCATGCATATTTTTACCGCAAAAAATCTGCACGCATGCATATTTTTTTGAGTTATGACTTGTTTTTTGATTTCGGCAGGCTATAATTAAAGTTGAGGTAAAAGACATGCTGAAGAGGAAAATAACAGAAAAATTACTTCGATGGAAGGAAAGTAACAATGAAATGTGCCTGCTCCTGGAGGGAGCAAGGCAGGTAGGCAAAACCTTTATAGTGCGGGCTTTTGGAAAGGAGCACTATGAGTCTTTCATTGAACTTAATTTTTTAGAGAACCCGAGCCTAAAAAGCATTTTTGATGGCGCACTGGATGATAAAACAATACTTACGGGAATCAGGCTTAATTCGCCGGGGGCAAAAGCTGTGCCCGGGCAGACTCTCGTATTTTTAGACGAAATACAGGAGTGTCCAAATGCAATAACGGCCCTTAAGTTTTTAGCACAGAGCAAAGACGTCGATGTAATTGCTTCAGGCTCAGCCCTCGGCATAGCCTATAACCGGGTTACCTCTTACCCGGTAGGCTACGTGGAGCATTTACTGATGAAGCCCTTGGATTTTCGCGAATTCCTATGGGCACAAGGAGTTGAGGAAGAGACAATACTGGAACTTAAAAGTTACTTTGACCAGAAGAAAAAAGTTCCCCCGGCCATAGACGAGGCCATGATGAATTACTTAAAACAATACATGGTCGTCGGCGGCATGCCGCAGATTGTCAGTGACTTTGCGGAGAACAAAAATTATTCCGGCGTCCATGATTCCCAGCGGAGAATCTATCAGGACTATATTGCGGATATTGCAAGGTACGCAAAGCCGGACGTGAAGATAAAGGCGGAGGAATGCTTCGCTTCCATTCCCGTACAGCTGACGAAGGAAAACCATAAGTTTCAGTATAAAACCGTAAGGAAGGGCGGAACCACACGCATGTTTGAAAGCAGCATTGACTGGCTTAAACGTGCCCACATGGTCATTCCGGCAACCAACGTTTCCAGGATTGAATTCCCCCTTCAAAGCTTTGAAATAGAAAACAACACCAGGCTCTACATGAATGACATAGGGCTCCTGGTGGGTACATATGATTATTCTCTAAAGCAGGAACTGCTAAGAGACGAAATGGATAGCGGCAACGAGGGGAATCCCATATTGCGAATAGCGAAAGGCGGGCTGTACGAAGCCCTGGCAGCTGTGATGCTGGATGGCGCAGGATACGAGAATCTTCATTTTTACCGCAGCGAAAGCGGCAGCGTTGAAATGGAATTTTTAATTGAGACAGCTGACGGAATATCTCCTGTTGAAATAAAGGCAGGGAAAAGCAAGTCCAGATCCCTTGGCCGCATTCTCGAAAGTCCTGACATAAAACACGGCTACAAATTCTGCGGGAAAAATGTTGGCTACAAAGACAAAAAGATTACCATGCCTTTGTATATGCTAATGTTTGTCTGAGGGAGGAAGATATGAAGAAAAGTCACGAAAGCAAATACAAAATACTATTGGCAATATATCTAGCGGCGATGCTGGCAGTGTCTTTGTGTGCCTGTGGCGGCGGTGGAGATGAAGCCGGCAGTACAGCGGCAAGCTCCGGTAGCGCATCTGCGGAAGTTGCGGCAGAAAAGCCGGACAAAGAGAGCGTGCAAAAAAAGAAAGAAGCTAAGAAGGAAGAATCAAAAAAGAAGGAAGACAAAAAGGAAGCGGAGCAAAAGAAATCCGAACAAGAAAAAGCTGAAGAGGCACGGCAGGAATCCGGAGAAATTCAGAACTCAGAGGCAAAGTCTTCGGAAAAGAGCACCGGCCAAAAAGAAACAAAAAAAGAAAGCAAGCCGGCAAAGAAGAAATACTGCCACATTGTAATCGAATGTAAAAAGCTAGTGGGTAATGACGACATTGAACCGGGCTACGAAGACCTGGTTCCTTCCACCGGCTACATTCTTCGAGGCGTGGATATTGAAATAAAAGACGGGGACACGGTTTACGACGTCCTCAAAAAAGCAGGGAAAGAATATAACTTCATAATAAACGTAGAGCAGACGCAGTTCGATGCCTACATTGCAGGTATAGCAGGTCTGGACGAGAAAATATGCGGCGAGGAAAGCGGCTGGAAGTATAAAGTGAACGGCAGCTATCCGGGAAAGAGCTGCGCAAAGGTAAAGGTCAGTGACGGCGACAAGGTGGTATGGGTCTATGTACTTAAGGCATGACGAATTTACAAAATATCATCCAGGGACAAACTTCGCATACTTCTGCGCAGTCATCATTTTGTCCCTGGTCATATTCCACCCGGTCACCATGGGGATTTCCCTGGCCGGTGCCTTGGTATACGCTATCCTACTCCGGGGAGGGAAGTCCCTCAAGTTTTTCTTTTCCATGCCTTTTATCATCATGATCCTTACGGTTATTTTAAATCCTATCTTCGTTCACAAGGGAATAACGCCGCTATTTTACATAGGCGACTCGCCGGTAACGAAGGAGGCATTCATATACGGAGCATGTGCCACCCTCATGATCGGCTCGGTAATGATGTGGTTTTATTGCTACAGTCAGGTCATGACCTCGGACAGATTCATGGCTGTGGCAGGCAGGGTCATGCCAAAGAGCAGCCTTGTGTTTTCCATGGTGCTGAGATTTATTCCAAGGCTGAAAAACCAGGCTGTAAAAATTAGAAACGCAAGAAGGAACGCCGGGACAAACGGCGAGGCGGTATCTAAAACAAAAGAAGCCGCCGGGCAAATGTCCATGCTCACTACATGGGCTCTTGAAAACAGTATTGAAACTTCAGACGCAATGCGGTCGAGAGGCTACGGCCTTCCCGGCAGGACTCACTACTCCGGGTACAAAATGCAGGCAAGGGACGGAGTGTTCATTGCTTTACTAATTATTTTCGCAGTAACAGTAATAGCAGGCAAGATCACAGGAGCATTATTCTTCGCCGCCTACCCTCAGGTGAAGATAGGGCTGAGTGAAGGAGGCTCGGGCGCATATATAGCAGCCTTTGCTCTCATGTGCTTTGCGCCTGCCGTTATAGAAATAGCAGAGGAGCTGAGATGGAAGCAGTTAGAATCAAAGATCTGACATTCACATATCCGGGTGCGGACCTACCGGCTCTGGAAGGAATTAATCTGTCCCTTGAAGAGGGAAGGATTCTTTGCATTCTCGGACCGACGGGCTGCGGCAAAACCACTCTGCTGAAAAATCTTAAGCCCATAGTCCGCCCCCACGGAGAGATTCGCGGCAGCGTAGAAATTTTCATGGGCGAAGTTGGAGATCTTTCTCAAAGGGAGCAGGCTGCAGGCATAGGTTACGTTACCCAAAATCCGGAAAACCAAATCGTCACGGACAAAGTTTGGCACGAGCTGGCCTTCGGCCTTGAGAATCTTGGAACCGAGCCGGAGACCATCAGAAGGAAGGTGGCGGAAATAGCCGGCTTCTTCGGCATTGAATCCTGGTATAAAAATATGACAAGCGAGCTTTCGGGAGGGCAGAAACAGCTTCTCAATCTGGCGGCGGCCATGGTGTCTTCTCCAAGGCTTCTCCTTCTCGACGAGCCGACGGCCCAGCTGGACCCGGTTGCGGCAGCAGACTTTCTGGCAGCAGTGAAAAGAGTAAACTTAGAACTTGGGACTACAATAATATTAACGGAGCACCGGACGGACGAAGTGGTGAGCCTAGCGGATAAAATCTGCGTCATGAAGGATGGCCAGGTAGGAGCCTACGGCACAGCCCGGGACATTGCCCGGAAGGCTGTGCAAGGTGAGAGGCTCAACGATAAGGTCAGCCTGCTTGACATTATGCCTCAGCCCCTTCAGGCCTATGCAGCCAGTGAGGATGGAGACTGCGAATGGGATTTGCCTCTGGACGTACCCTCCGGCAGAAGGTGGCTCTCGGGCATCATTGAGGTAGGCGAATTGGCAGAGCAAGGATCGCAGCATTTCCCGGAAGACGCAAAAGCAAAAGAAGATAGAACAGCAAAGGAACACGCTGTCGAGGTAAAGAAGGTCTGGTACAGATATGATAAGAACAGAAGCGACGTCCTAAAAGGAGTGAACCTTAAGGTGAGCAAAGGAGAAGTCTTCGCCCTCCTCGGAGGCAACGGCGCAGGCAAAACGACTCTGCTGAATCTTCTTTGCGGAAATGCAAAAGCTTACCGAGGGGAGGTAAGCGCAAAAGGAAGTATAGCCATGCTCCCTCAGGATCCCCAGACCTTATTCTTAGACGACACCGCAGGAGGGGAATTTGGCGAGCGTCATCCTTACGATCTTTCCGGCGGGGAGCAGCAGAGGCTGGCTCTTGAAATAGTCTTTAGCGCAGATGCGGATATATATTTGCTGGACGAACCAACCAAGGGCCTCGATCCCTATTACAAGAAAAAATTGATTGAGCAAATTCGCAAACTCAAAGACGAGGGCAAGACCATCATAATCGTCAGCCACGACATGACCTTCTGTGCAAGGGTGGCAGACAAATGCGCCATGCTGTTTCGTGGAGAAATAGTCAGCGAAGAAGCAGCAAGGAAATTTTTCGCGGAGAACATGTATTACACAACCCCGGTGGGAAGAATGAGCCGGGGGCTGATAGAGGGAGCTTTGCTCCCGGAGGATATAGGAAGCAGGTAAGGTGGATAAAGGAGTAAAGGATATAACCAAAGAATCCGGGGCAAGAAGAGATGCGTTGCTCTTTGCCGCAGGAGTCATCTGCTCCGTAGGCGTCATGCTTTGGGCAGGCTTTTCCGGCGTGGACAGAGCCTATCTTTACGCTGTCATTCTAATATGCTTTTTCGTTCTGGCCCCCTTTTATATCAGCTTTGAAAAGGGCGAGCCTTATGCCAGAGAAATAGTCCTTGTCAGCGTTATGATTGCCCTTGCAGTGGCCGGCAGGGCAGCCTTCTTCTGGGCACCTCAGTTTAAACCAATCATCGCAATTGTCATTATTTCCGGCATAGCACTGGGAGCGCGGAATGGATTTGTAATAGGCTCAATGTCAGCCTTCGTTTCAAATTTCTTCTTCGGCCAGGGACCATGGACCCCCTTCCAGATGGTAGCCTGGGGACTCATCGGATTCTTCGCGGGAGTGTTCTTCTCGGAAAAGGGAAGGAGCCTGCTGCCGATTCTCATATACGGTGCCCTGTCTTGCTTTGTGCTTCACGGAGCCATTACCGACATATGGACGGTGCTGTCCATAACGGACAAACCTAACTTGGGCACAGTAATAACAGTATATTCAGCCGGACTCATTCCCGATTTGATACTGGCAATAGCAACGGTTGTGTTTCTCTTGCTTCTAGCAGTACCAATACTGAAAAAGATAAAACGCGTACAAGAAAAATACGAAATATAAATGCAAAATCGAGCGGATGTAGAAAGCCGCCCCTTCCTTGACAAAACCTAAAATCAGTAAGAGAATATTACTGGGGAAATAGTTAAATCAAAAGTCAAGGAGAGGAAAAATGATGAAAGAAAACATGAGCCGCGAAACGGCGGAAGCGCTGTTTGCGCTGAAACAGGAACTTAAAGAAGGTGAAAAGTCGGACGCAACTATGGAGAAGTACATGCGTGACGCCGAGCGGTTCCTGATTTTTATTGCAGGAAAGAGCATTTGCGAAGTAGCAAAAGAAGATGTGATCGAATATAAGGAGCACCTGAGAGAAAACGGTTACTCCCCATCGGGGATAAACAGTATGCTTGCCGGAGTTAGAGCACTCCTTAAAAGTCTGGGCAAGGATGATATCAAAGTTAAGAACTACAAAGTGCAGGAGCAAGCCTTCGCCGACGAAAGCAGGATGCTGACAAAAGGCGAATACCTTAAACTCGTCAGATGCTTTAGTGATAACAAAAAAGCTAATTGCTCAAAGGGCAAGCATAATAGTGAAAATGGTATGAGACATAACATAAAAGAGAATGATACCGAAAATCTTAATAAGGATAAATTAAAAAAAGCTGCACTCATTATGGAGAC
>DFGY01000105.1 GCA_002372505.1 Firmicutes bacterium UBA3738 | reverse complement strand
ATTATTTAACTGTCAAACTCCCGTATATGGCAGGTCGCTCGCAGAGACGGTTTTGCCCCTTCCGGTGCCAAAATCGGTCACAAAAGGGGCATGAATCGGCATTAGAAGGGGCATGGAGCAGGGCCTTGAGACTCTTTACATCAACATACACAAATATGGTATAATAATCACAGAAATGTCTGAACTTTTGAAAGGAGGATTATCTATGGAGAAATTAACTAGAGCCGAGGCTCAGGAAAAGATGCAAAGCGGACTGCACTGCTCTCAGGTTGTAATTGAACACTGCGCAGATCAGCTGGGTCTGGATAAGGAAACTGTAATGAAGCTGGCTGCCGGTCTTGGCGGCGGATGCAAGCACGGTGAAATATGCGGTGCCATTACAGGTGGAATTCTGGCATTGGGATATAAATACGGCTTTACCGATGGCCCAACGGAAAAGGAAAACACCGTCCTTCCTGCAAAGGTTAACGAGCTGGAAAATCATATAATAGATAATCACGGCACTCTTTACTGCCGCGACTTTCTCGGATTTGACAAAGGCAAACCGGAAGGGCCGGACAACATGCCCAGAGACGACATGTTCGAAGTCTGCTTCGGCCTCTGCGAAGAAGTCTGCGCAAAGATGGACGAATTGCTTAAGTAGAATATCGAATGGAAAAGCGGGGTCTGTCGGTATATTGACCGGAGCAGGCACCCGCTCTTTTATTAGTTTTCGTTATAGTTTTCAAGAATCTCTTGCTTGAGTTCCCAAAGGTTATGGGAAAGGTCAACAATGTACGGAGTCGGATTTTCGAAACGCTTCGTTTCTTCCCAAAGAAGATCGACTTCTGTTTTGCAACGTTCGCGGATTTCCTCAAGTGTGGGCTGCTCGTATACAAGCTCACCCTTGTCGAAAATGCGCTTTCTCAAATTTTTGAGGTGGAAGTTGCTGATGCGCTTACGCTTCCAGGGATTCCACTGGTCGAATATTTCGTACCCATCTTCCTTTGGCGGCTCTTCACTTTCGAGAATTATAAGGTCGGCTATCGCCTTGTTTGTATCGTTGTCATATATTCTGTAGAGAATCTTTGGTCCCGGATTTGTAATTTTCTCCAGGTTCTCGCTTATCTTCATCTTTGGAATTATGGTTCCGTCTTCTTTTTCTATTGCGGCCAGCTTATACACTCCGCCGAATACCGGCTCCGAGGATGCTGTAATAAGTCTCTCGCCTACGCCAAAGGAATCGATCTGAGCTCCTTCGGAAATTACGTCTCTGACAATGTATTCATCTAGTGAGTTTGATACGACAATTTTGCAGTCAGTGAGACCTGCATCATCCAGCATTTTTCTTGCCTGCTTTGTCAGGTAAGCAACGTCGCCGGAGTCTATTCTGATACCTTTGTTCGGCGGATCTAGTTCCTTGAAAACCTTTATAGCCGCCGGAACGCCGGACTTGAGAACGTTATATGTATCAACAAGAAGTGTTGCGTTGTTCGGATATATTGTGGCGTAGGCTTTAAATGCTTCGTACTCCGTATCGAACTTCTGCACCCAGCTGTGAGCCATGGTGCCGAGAGCGGGAACGCCGTAGTCTCTGTCTGTAACTACGCAGGCCGTGCCGGCACATCCTGCAATGTAAGCGGCACGGGCACCGAGAATTGCAGAAGAAGCACCATGAGCTCTTCTCGTGCCGAATTCCATAACCGGTCTGCCCTGGGCTGCCCTGACTATTCTGTTTGATTTTGTTGCAATAAGACTCTGATGGTTTACTAAAAGAAGAATCATTGATTCCAGGAACTGCGCCTGAACAATGGGACCTCTTATTGTTATGAGAGGTTCTGCGGGAAAAATGGGAGTCCCTTCAGGCACCGCCCACATATCGCACTCAAACTTAAAGTTCTTAAGATAGTCAAGGAAACCTTCATCGAAGTCGCCCTTGCTTCTCAGATATTCAATGTCTTCATCTGTGAATTTCAGATTCAGAATGTAATCAATGACCTGTTCCAGTCCTGCCATAATGGCAAAGCCGCCGTTATCAGGCACCCTCCTGAAGAACATATCGAAATGCGCTATGTCATCCTTCATGCCCAGCTTGTAATATGCGTTTGCCATTGCCAGCTCATAAAAGTCCGTGAGCATTGTGGCATTGAATCTTTCAACCATCTTTTTTGTCTTTATCCTCCGTTTAATTAATGAAACATCCGCCGATTATTGTAACACTATACCGTTTCCACTGCAACCTCGCTTGTCTGAGTCAGGAATACCAGCGCGCCGTAGTCAAGGTTGAATTCCAGAATGTCTCCGACTTTTATATCCCGCTTTGCATCTTCAATGTCCAGCAGGGTATGGTCGGAGCTGGCTCCTATGACTTCAACGCCTTCATCGAGAGGCGTCAGGCCTGTCTCAAATGAGTAATCAATCTTACCCACGGCAACTATGGCCCTCTTCCTCATTCCTCTGTCTACGTACTCCGGCTGTCTCCTGAATGCGTCATAGCCAATCTCCCCTACGGGATGAGTCGGCTTTACCTTTACTTCTATTACCTCGGCCTGAAGATTTGAAACAGTGGTTTCCATGTAATCCATCTTATAATCGTACAGTTCGATTAAATCCCTGGCCACTATTATGCCCTCACCTATTCTGAGCATGTTAATGCGGGAAGGCATGTTGCCCTCCAGTATTCTGGGAATGGAAGATGTGGCGCCGCCGGAAATGTATTTTAAGTGGCGGCCGATTTTATCTTCAATGGCTTCCGCATCACGGACCAGTTCCTCCAGCTTATCGGGAGTAGCCAGAACAGAGCCGTAGCATCCAAGGTTGGTACCTATCCCCATAAGCTCCAGGCCGGGAGCCTCTTCAACCAGCACAGCCGCGTCAATTAACTGTCCCTGGTCCCAGAAGCCTTCTCTGAGATCCCCAAGGTCATCCATGAGAATGACTCCGTGTTTTCTTCCTGCCCTCTGAGCCGCCCTGTCAAGAGCTCCGATGAGAGGCACTTCGCTGACCAGGCTCACATCTGCAAGTTCAACAGTACGTTCCACCTCCGACAACATCGGAATCCTGATTAGCATGAGAGGAGTTTTAATCCCTGCGTCCTTTAGCCTTTGCAGCTGGTTTATGCGGGATGAAGCGATGAACTTCGCACCGCCCTCTTCAAACTGACGCGCCACCTCCGGAAGGGAGCTGACGCATTTTGTTACTCCTGCAACATCTATGCCTACCGCATTACATCTTCCGATTATGGCATCAATGTTGTTTCTTAATTTCTTAAGGTCGATTATGACTCTCGGATAAGTTTTTTCACTCATTTTATCTTTTGTTTTTTATCTTTTGTTTTCATCAGAGAAACGGATTACTTTGTTGGATGTGTTCTTAACAAGATCTTCATCTCTGATTATAATGCGCTTAATTCTCTTGAAGAATGGCTGATTGGCGTTAAGCTTGTCCACTTCTTCCCACATTTTGTCTTCGAGAGTCTTCTTGTCCAGACCGCTGCCCCATCTTTCTTCCACTTCTTCGTCGTCAAGTCTTATGGAAGCTACGATGGTAATGTCCTCGCCGTCTTCCGTAGGCTCGCTGAATATCATAGACTCTTTTACAACGTCTATGTTGGAAAGGTTATATTCTATCTCTTCAGGGAAGACGTTCTTGCCGTTCTTTGTAATGATGACGTTCTTGCTGCGGCCGGTCATGATAATGTAGCCTTCATCATCGATGTAGCCAAGGTCACCGGTGAGGAGCCAGCCGTCAACCAGTACTTCGGCAGTCTGCTCCGGATCTTCGTAATAGCCCATCATAACATTGTCGCCCTTGAGGCAGATTTCGCCGATGCCGTCTTCGTCAGGATTTATTATCTTGGCATCGCAGGCCGGGAAGGGCTTACCTATGGAATTGGATTTGGCGTGGGTATCCGGGTTGAGGGCACCCATAGGAGCGCATTCTGTAAGGCCGTAGCCCTGAAGAGCCAGCATTCCGAAGGCCTGCATATCTTCCAGAACTTCCGGATTAATGGCTGCTCCGCCGCAGATGAGAAGGCGCATTCTTCCACCGAATACGTCCGTAATCTGCTTAAAGGCCTTCTTGCCCAGGTCAATTCCGATTTTCTTTGTTACGTTGTTTATCTTCATTACGCGGCGAAGGAGCTTTTCCTTTCCTTCTTTGCGCACGTTCTTCCAAATGGCTTTGTGAAGCGCCTCAAATATGGCCGGTACACCGAGAACCATTGTAGGCTTTGCTTCGCCCAGGTTCTTTCTTATGTATTTAAGACCTTCGCAGTAGGCGATTGCCGCACCCTTGTAAAGGGGCATAAGGAATCCACAGGTGCACTCGTAAGTGTGGTGCAAAGGCAGAACCGAGAAGAATATATCCCAGTCGTTTACCTTGAGCACCGTTGGGGCTACCATAAGGTCTGTGATAATATTCTTGTTGCTGAGCATTACTCCCTTAGGGTTACCTGTGGTACCTGATGTGAAGAGAAGCACAGCCAGCTCTTCCGCATCGATCTGGGCGTCCAGGAATCTTCTGTCCCCACCTTCGAGAAGCTGTTTGCCTTCTTCAATGAGTTTGTAGAATGAAAGCACATCTTCTTTATCTTCCTTGATGTCCATGTTGATGATAACTTCAAGTTTAGTGTTCCCTCTTGATCTGATACTCTTAAAGATTCCCTCGTGCTTATTTTTTACGAAAACGCATTTTACATCTGCACGAATGAGGAGCTGCTCTAAAGCTTCTTCCTTAAGTTCCTTATCAAGTGGCACTACCAGGCCTACGCCGCATACAGTTGCAAGATAGGAAATGGCCCACTGAGAGCAGTTCTCTCCGATCATGGAAATAGGTGCATCCTTAAGACCCATATCAATCAGCTTTGTCCCCAGGGCGTTTACCATTTCCAAAAGCTCATGATAATATATGGGCTCATAATCACCCTGACGGTCAAACTTCTGGTACATGGCCACGTGGTCTGCGTACCATTCCTCTGAGCAGCTGGTCTCCAGCATGTGCTTAATCGTCATTATTGGACGGCTTTCCTTATACCTTACATCCGGATCGGGATCGTCCTGGATCTGCTGCCAGATGCTTCTGGCAAAATTCATATCTCTTTCTTGAATTGCCTTATATTCTTCCTGTGTATACATTATTCCTCTTACTCGCTTTCTAAATTCTCCGGTACATATCTCTTTATCTTCCTCGTGGTAGTCTTGACGAATTCGGTCTTTCTTACACCGAACCTTTTTATCCTTTTGTAAGGCGGCATCTCGTCATTAATTTCGTCTATTATTCCCGATATGAAATCCTTCACTTCATCCAGTTCGACTTCACGCTCAAGTTCACTGTAAATAGCGTTGAAGTTGGGGTATATTTCTGCTTTGATTACTGTGTCTTCGCCAGCCTTTGTCTCTTCCTCGTGGACGAGAGCCTCTTCAATGTAGTCGCTCTCGGTCAGGTAGAATTCTATTTCTTCCGGGAAGACGTTCTTGCCGTTCTTCGTTACGATGACGCTCTTCTTTCTGCCTGTGATGTACAGGTAGCCTTCTTCATCCAGGTAACCGTAGTCACCGGTCATAAGCCAGCCGTCAACTATATTCTCGGCTGTGGCCTCTTCATTATCGTAGTATCCCAGCATTACAGATGGCCCCCGTGCTATGACTTCACCCATTCCGCTTTCGTCCGGATCGTCGATTCTGATTTCAGTTCCGGGCATGGCCGTTCCCGCGGAAGCAGCCTTGCTGTATCTGTCTCTGTTTACTGCCAGAATCGGTGAATTCTCCGTCATGCCGTAACCCTGGAACATGGGGAATCCCATAGCTTCAAAGTCCTCGATGACTTTCGGGTTAATGGCTGCGCCGCCGGCAATGAGATGTGTAATGTTGCCGCCGAGAGCGTTGTGAACGTCTTTGAACATTCGCTTAACAATAGCCGGTCTGTTGTACAGTTTAAACTTTCTGGAATAGGCGATAGCCTTCTCCATTGTTTCCAGCTTGCCCTGGGCCTTGGCCTGACGCATGAGTCTCTTGTGCATGTTCTCAAATATGAGCGGCACGCCAAGAAAGACGGAAGCCTTGACTTCTGCCAGGTTGCTCTGAATGTATTTCAGACCTTCGCAAATTGCGATAGCTATTCCCTGATACAGACCCGTAAGAATGTGGCATGTCATTTCGTAGGAATGATGCATAGGCAGGACTGACAGCCCGATGCCGCCTTCAACATTTACGTACTTTGACATGTTGTATACGTTGGCCGTAAGGTTTGTGTGGCTGAGCATTACGCCCTTTGCCATGCCTGTGGTTCCGGAAGTGAACAGCAAAGCGCACATTTCGTCCGGATTGATCTCTGCATCCAGATACTCGCGATTGCCTTCCGCAAGAGCTTCCTTTCCCTTTTGAATCAGCTGCGGAAATGAGAGTTTTCCTTCTTCGTCCTCACTGATTCCCATGTCCACTACATACTCAACTTTCATGTCAAGAATGCTAAGCGCCTCTTCAGCCTTTTCTCTCAGCTTTGAAGAATGAACCAAGGCGCTAACGCCGGCTCTCTCCATGAGATTTGCCACTTCTTTTGGGTGAAGTTCTCTGTCAATTGGCACCACTACCCCGCATCCGCATGTGGTTGCGAAATATGTGACTACCCACTCATAACTGTTTTCGCCGATTACGGCTATTTTCTTGTCCTTCAGTCCCATTTTTACAAACTGCGTTCCCATGGCATTTATGTCCATCATCAGTTGTGAAAATGTAATAGGCCTGAAAGGCTCACTGTGCTCATCTTTTACCAGAAAAGCGGTCTGGGTGCCAAATAAGCTGGCACTGCTCGTGATTAGTTCCCTAAGATCCCCTATCTCTCTAGGTTCGTAGTAACTATCCTTGTACTTTCTTTTGTTCATAGTCCTTTTCTTTCTTTATCCCAATAATTCCGAAGTATTATACCACATAAAAATAGCGCCTGCAAAAAAAGCCGACGCTATTGAAATTTTAATGTTTTTTTGTGTCTATTCTTTGCCGTCGTGAACGATGAGCTCAAGTAGATCGTCCCTGGTGTAGTGACCTGTGGCATCGAATTCCATGCGGCTTCTGGGCACTTCGTTGGGGTCGATGTCGGCGTAGATAATAGCCTCTCTGTTCCATACAGGCTCATTGACATAGTGACCGAAGGGGTCTACTATGCAGCTGCCGCCGGTAAGAGGTACATCGGGAAGCTTGGCGTATTCGTCCGGCATGTGGAAATAGTCCGGATACATATCCTTCGTTACATACATGTTGGCGTGGAATACGTACACATGTCCCTCGACGGCAATGTGCTTAATGGCATCGTGCCACTCCAGATTGTTGTTCGTGTTGGGAGCCAGGTACATTGCAACACCTCTCTTGTAAAGAGCAACTCTTGCAAGAGGCATGTAGTTTTCCCAGCAGATAAGGGTTCCCATCTTTCCGAAGGGTGTGTCTGTAATTGGGAAGTGGTAATCCGGGTTCTGACCGTCTGCCCAGATATATCTCTCTGCGCCTGTGGGCTTAATCTTTCTGTGATGAGCAACCAGCTCGCCCTCCGGTGAGAATATAAGGTTCGTGCAGTAAAGAGAGCAGTGGGTTTCGTCTCTTTCCGTAATTCCCAGACTTACATATGCTCCCGCCTCAGCAGCAGCCTTGGCTACCTTGTCCGTGTCCTCACTTGGAACGATTACAGAATTGTCATAGTAAACTTTCCAGTCGTCCCTCTGGGATTCCTCCCTCTGGCCGACTGTAAATCCGAAGGTCAATCCCAGCGGATAGCACGGCACGAAGGATTCAGGAAAAACAATGAGCTCAGCCCCCTGATTCCCCGCTTCTCTAATGATATCCACAACTTTGTCTATAGTCGCCTTCTTGTCAAACAGTATGGGTGCAGCCTGAACAACAGCTACCCTTAAGTTATTTACCAGGTCTTTCATGTAAGTTGCTCCTTTCTTAAATATATATAACAGAGTTTTATAGTCTTCATTCCAAAACTATTTTATCACTTTAACGTAGCAACTTCAAATTAAACCCGGGGACGGTTCAATCTATGCGATCATTAGGCTCTCTGTTTTTCTGTCGTAGTAATATATATTGTAGGAAAGAATGTCCCGCTGTCCGCCGGGTTCGCTGTTATCGAGGCTCAGTTTTATTTTGAGTTCTTCCGGTTTTGAGTGACCGTCGGGAATTACAAAGAATTCATTTACCGACGAAGGTACTGCGTAATAATTGTTGTCTATTTGATCGGCTATCTTCTTGAGCTCTTCGCCATACATGAGATGAGCGGCGCCGTGGAGGAAGGCTTTGTTGGTCACAATGAAAGGAATCTTGCTGTCCTTTATACTTTCCCATGCCTCTTCATCTGTGGCGTCTTCTCCGAGGTGTACCTCCCTCATGGTCATAATTTTCAATGGGAATAGTCTCTTAGTGTTTTCCATGGCGAGAGAGTATAGCTCTTCTTCATTCATTTCCAGTGTCTCAGCCACACTGTTTGTAACCATAATTGTGCCGTACCCGCTGTCGCTTTGTTCCATGATTATCCGATAGACAATTGAGAAATCCAGCACATCTCTGTGGGGAACATTCTGAAGCAATTCACGGTTGCGCTCCGTATTCATTATGTTCATCACGATGCTGTCCTTTTTTGCCGCAAGGTCGAAGGACTCTGCCCCGTCAAAGGTTGTGTAGTATTGAATAATCATCATAGCCATAGTTTCCAGCACAGTATCAATGTCCTGATTCTTTTCAAAAATCTTGTACCAATCGTCCAGGTAGATGCAGGGACTCATTACCTGTTCCGCATCGGTCAATGGGTAAAGAGTCATGCAGTCGTGCTTTTCATTAGCCTTATACATTGTGTCCACGTTGATATTATGCTGGGCAAATACATAAGGCAGATACTCCTTGATTCTGCTGACAACAAGCTTTTTGAACAGTTCATAACTCATCATAAAACGTTTACCTCCATTTTTCTAATTTGTAAATTTATTACTTTAGTAACACAATAACATCACTGCTATATTTTGTCAATATCCATTATTTAGAAAACGAAAAAAAGACAAGCCATTCATCCCTGAATCGCTTGCCTTGAATATGCGAAACAAAAAGCCTGTCCCCGTGAAACGCTATCGCTCTTCCCTGAAGTATGGAAGGCCTAGGCTTTCCGGTGGCTGATTTTCTCGCTTGTTACGCATGCCTGTTATGATGAGGACTATGATTGTTACTATGTAGGGCAGCATTTTGTAGAGCTCTTTAACCGCCAGGTTGGAGCCTGTGGGTACGAAGAGATACAGAATGTAAAGTCCGCCGAAGAGTATGGAGGCGAATATGGCTATATTGGGCCTCCAGATTGTGAATATTACCAGGGCGATGGCCAGCCATCCGCGGTCGCCGAAGGCATCGTTGGACCAGACTCCGCTGGCGTAGTCCATTACATAGTAAAGGCCGCCCAGGCCTGCTATCATACATCCGATGCATACGCACAGATACTTGTATTTTGTAATATTGATTCCTGCCGCATCTGCCGTTGCCGGACTCTCGCCTATTGCCCTAATCTGCAGTCCTGTCCTGGTCCGCTTCAGTATGAAGGCGGTAATGACGGCAATAGCTATTGCAGCGTAGGCTAAAAATCCGTAGGAGAAAAATATCTTTCCCACCCAGCCCAGGTCATCTGCAAAGGGTAGATGCTTACTGAAGTAATGACTGGTCTTTGAAAGTGCAATGGAAGGTACATCACTTCCCGTCAGCTTAATTAGGGACCCGCCAAAGAAGTTACCAAAGCCTACGCCGAAGGTAGTCATGGCAAGACCCGTTACATTCTGATTTACTCTTAGCGTAATTGTCAGGAAGCTGAACAAAAGTCCCATGAGCAGCGAGCCAATGAGGCACGCAAGCATTGGGATGAGAATAGCCAGCACCGGATTCATATTTCCGCCTGAACTTTGCTCATAGAGGAAGGCTCCTATTACACCGCTGATTCCTCCAACGTACATTACACCCGGAATACCAAGGTTAAGGCTGCCGGATTTTTCTGAAATAGTTTCCCCTGTACATCCCAGAAGCAGCGGAATGCTCTGTACTACGGCTCGGGACAAGAAAGTTGCAATATCAAACATTTTCCGTACCCTCCTTTTCCTTGTGTCTCATGTGTATTCTGTAGTTTATGAAAAATTCACTTCCGATAAGGAAGAATAATATTATTCCAGTAATAATATCTCCGAAGGACTGGTTCAGCTGGAATGCAGTTGAAATCTCCGCTGCTCCCCTCTGCATGAATACCAGAAGCAAGCTGGCAAATATCATGGCTACCGGATTGAACTGGGCCAGCCATGACACCATGATTCCCATAAATCCTCTGCCGCCTGCAAGGGTGGTGGTAATTGTATGGTCCGTGGAGGAGACCATCATCCATCCCACTATGCCGCACATACCTCCGGAAAGGAGCAGCGTCCTGATTATTACGCTGTCGACTTTTATACCCACGTAGCGGGCAGTGTTTCTGCTCTCCCCTACAACGGTAAGCTCATATCCGTGCTTACTGTATTTAAGGTATACATGTATTCCTATAGTCATAAGGGCTACGAGAAGTATTACAAAGAGGTACTTCTGCCCTGCCAGATCCGGCATCCATCCTGCCAGGGAATCCTGGTTTATGATGCCGACCTTGCCTGAACCCTTTGGCACTTCCCATATGATAATGTAGTAGGCCACCAGCTGAATGGCCACGTAGTTCATCATGAGTGTGAAAAGCGTCTCGTTGGTGTTCCACTTGGCCTTGAAGAATGCGGGAATGCCGGCCCATATTGCACCTGCTCCCGCAGCAGCAATAAACATTAAGGGAATGAGCGCACCGTTAGGCAGTGACTCACCTACGTAAATCATAATAGCCGATGTAACCAGGGCGCCGATTAGTATCTGCCCTTCACCGCCAAGATTCCAGAACTTCATTTTAAAGGCCGGCGTCAGCGCCAGAGATACGCAGAGAAGGAATGCTATTTCCTTACCCAGAATCCACATCTTTCTCGGGCTGCCGAAGGCACCTTCAAACATTTTGCCGTATACGCTGAAGGGATCGAGTCCTGTGGCAAGTGTCACCGCAATGGCCGATATAATGAGGGCTGTAATTATAGCCGCGCCTCTGATGACCCATGCCTTCTTCCAGCCTATGTCTGCCCGACGGGTAATGTGAATGAGAGGCTCTTTGTTATTCATGCATCTCACCTCCATCCATATGATCGCCGCCAAGGCTGGTCATCATCATGCCCACGCCGTGCTTGTCAGCTGTGGGACCGTCAACGATTCCGCTGACGCGTCCGTCGCAAAGGACCAGTATACGGTCGCAAAGCTCCAGGAGCACGTCAAGGTCCTCACCGACAAATATTACGGCCACGCCCTTTTCCTTCTGCTGATTTAACAAATCGTATATAGTATATGAAGAATTAATATCCAGTCCACGGACAACGTATGCGGAAAGAAGCACCGTCGGCGCGGAGGCAATTTCTCTTCCTACGAGAACCTTCTGGACGTTACCTCCGGAAAGCTTTCTGACGGGTGTATTAATGTCCGGTGTACTTATTTCCAGGTCATGTACTATCTGCTCCGCCAAGGCCCTGGGAGCCTTTCTGTCAGTGAGCATTGATTTACCTGACCTGAATGACCTGAGCATCATGTTGTCCGCCAGGTCCATGCTGGCAACAAGGCCCATGCCCAGTCTGTCCTCCGGTACAAATGAAAGGGCCACGCCCTTGTCGGCAATCTTTTGAGGATCCATGCCTATGAGCTCTTCCCTGCTACCGTCATCTGATATGTATGTAATGGAGCCGGACTCAACATCCTGCAGTCCCGCAATTGCTTCCAGAAGTTCCTTCTGTCCGCAGCCTGATATGCCGGCGATTCCCAGAATCTCTCCGGCGTTGGCAGTAAAGGAAACGTCCTTCAGTTTCATTACTCCATCATCGCTTTTAACGTTCAGACCTTCAATTCTGATTCTCGGTGAAGAGAACAGAGGCTCCGGTCTGTTTATATTCAGTGTAACCTCACGGCCAACCATCATGTTGGTCATTTCCTGAGCATTAGTCTCTTTTGTAATGAGCTGTCCGATATTCTCGCCCTTTCTCAGCACTGCCACACGGTCGGAAAGCACCTCCACCTCGTGAAGCTTATGTGTGATGATGACCACTGCCTTGCCGTCATCCTTCATGTTGCGAAGTACAGCAAAGAGCTTGTCCGTCTCCTGTGGTGTCAGCACCGCCGTAGGCTCATCCAAAATGAGAATATCCGCACCTCTGTAAAGCACCTTGACTATTTCCACAGTCTGCTTTTCCGATACGGACATATCATATATTTTCTTTTTCGGATCCACATCGAATCCGTAGTTATCGCATATATCCTGAACGCGCTTCGCAGCCTTCTCAAGGTCCAGTTTGCCCTCTTCCTTCAGGCCAAGCACGATATTTTCCACGGCCGTAAATACATCCACCAGCTTGAAGTGCTGATGAATCATTCCTATTCCAAAATCGAAAGCCTCCTTTGGCGAACTGATCGTCACCGGCTTTCCGTCTATCAGTATCTGTCCCTCATCGGGAAAGTAAATCCCCGAGAGCATGTTCATAAGTGTAGTCTTTCCGCTACCGTTTTCCCCCAGCAGTGAAAGGATTTCACCTTTGTATATGTCCAGATCCACGTTGTTGTTGGCCACAACGCTTCCGAAGGTTTTTGTAATACCTCTCATGGACACAGCAGCTGTCTTATTCTCCAAGAGTAATCCACCTTTCGTTAAAAAAAGGCAGGGCCCCGCGCCTGCAGGGCCTGCCAATTGATCCATTTAATTAGAATTTTGTATCCAGCAGCTTAATGCCGTCGATCTGAAGATCGAAGTAAGGAGCTGAACGGAATTCTGATTCGTGGAAGTATCCGTCTTTAACGACTTCTGTATCAGGCTTGTAGTCCTTATCTGTATCTACGTCAGCCTTGTGGTCTTCGCCCACTTCTTTGCCTTCAACCTTGAATGTCTTTGTATCGAATACGTGTACTTTGCCTGCCTTCAGGTCAGCTTCAACTTCCTTGATTTTGTCAGCTGTTCCTTCTGCGGCAACCTTTTCGTTGATCTCTGTGAGCTGTACTGAACCTGTCTCAAGAGTACCTGTGTAGTCAGCATCGATCTTTTCGCCGTTCATAGCCTTTGTGATTGCATCCTTGTAGTAAGGTGTCCAGTCTATGCGGGATGATACGATGAATGTGTTGGGGCAGGCTTCAACTGTGCTGCCGTTGTAGGAAACGTTCGGAACGCCCTTCTTCTCGCATGCTGTCGGAGCTCCCATGGAGTCAGCGTGCTGGCTGATAAGTACGCAGCCGTTGTTCATCAGCTTGTTTGCGCCTTCCTTCTCAGCTGTTTCATCATACCATGATCCTGTGAATGTTACTTCCATTGTAGCTGTTTCGCAGATTGATCTTGCGCCCAGGAAGAATGAAGTGTATCCGGAGATTACTTCTGCATATGTGAATGCACCTACGTAACCGATCTTAGCTTCATCAGCCTTGATGTCGCCCTTTTCAATCATTTCGTTCAGCTTCATTCCTGCAGCTACGCCGGCCAGGTAACGGCCATCGTAAATTGCTGCGAAGGCGTTGTGGTAATTGTCAAGTCCCTCTGTGTGAGCCTTTGTACCTGTTGAGTGGCAGAACTGAACATCTGTGAATTCCTTTGCTGCCTGAATCATGTAGTCTTCGTGACCGAAGGAGTCAGCGAATATGATTCCGCATCCGGCGTCAACCAGCTCAGCAGCTGCATCGTAGCACTCCTGACCTTCAGGGATGTTCGTCTTGATTTCATACTGAATTCCCAGCTCTTCGCAAGCTTCCTTTGCTGCGTTGATAAAGTTCAGGTCGTAAGTTGAGTTTTCATCGTGAAGACAAATGAACCCAGCTTTGATTTTGCCTTCGTTGCTGCTGGCTGATGATCCTGAATCCGAGCTGCCGCCGCCACAAGCCGACAGTGAAAATACAGCTACCATCGCCATAACCAGTAGTAACACTAAACTTTTCTTTTTCATCTAACCTTTTCCTCCTGCTAAAGTATGTAAAGTGTGATGTGAAATATATTCAATATAGGGTCATACCCCATTATTGACTGTAGTAAATACTATCCCGTCCTCGTCCATGGACTCAATGCAGGCCAGGGATTCTATCCTTATGCCCCGGGCGCGAAGTTCATCTCCACCGCCCTGGAATTTCTTTTCTATTGCAACAGCCGCACCTGCCAGAGTGGCTCCGGCCATTTCCACCAGCTGTACCAATCCTTCAAGAGCATTGCCGCTGGCAAGGAAGTCGTCAATCAACAGGACCTTGTCCTCCGGCTTTAAATAATCCCTGCTGACAACTGCCTGATAGTCGTTGCCGTGGGTAAATGAATGGATGGTCACCTGATAGGTAGCCCCGTCCACATTGCTGCTCTTATTCTTTTTTGCAAAAATAACAGGAATGACCATCTTCATTCCTGCGGCAGCCGCAATGGCAATACCACTGGATTCGATGGTCATAATTTTTGTAATATTTTCATTCTCGAAAAGGCGTGCTATCTCATCTGCAATTTCCGCAAGAAAAACAGTATCAATCTGCTGGTTGAGAAAATTACCTACCTTTAAAATGTCCTTGGAGATTACCGTGCCTTCGGCACAAATCTTCTCCTCCATTGCTCGCATAGCCTTTACATCCTTCCCTAGGCCCAATTTTTGGGAATAGAAAACCAATGGACCCATGCCAAGATGCTATATGAAAATGGCCGGGATGTCAATTGTTATTTCCAAAAATCCGTGTCCTGTTTAAGGTCTATGTCAGCAGCCACGAAGTGAGGATCCTTGCCTTCCTTCTTCTGCTTGCTGTAATCCTTAAAGCACTTGATTGCTACGCCGCCAAGTATGAGTATGGACGGTACGTTTGTAACAACCATGAGACCCTGAGCCAGGTCGGCCGTATCCCATACAAATCCTGATTCAGCAACAGCACCAACGAATACGAGTGCCGAAGCGCACAGTCTGAATATGAGAAGGAGCAATGGGCTTGGATCCTTCTTTATGATGAACTTCAGGCAGCCTTCGCAGTATGAGTAGTTACCGATGAGTGTTGTGAAGGCAAACAGAGTCATAGCCAGAGCTATAAACATTGGACCAAATTGACCCAGTGTTGATCCCAGGGATTCCTGAACATAGCCTGCAGCGTTGGCTGACTCGTCCGGATTTATGAAGTTCTTTGGAATAACATCCGTGCTCATGCACATGAATGCTGTAGCCGTACAAATGAGCAGTGTATCGATAAATACTGAAAGCATCTGTACGAGACCCTGCTTAGCCGGGTGTGATACGTCAGCTGTGGCAGCGGCATTTGGCGCAGAACCCATACCGGCTTCGTTGGAGTAAAGACCTCTCTTAAGACCCCACATGAGGCAGGAGCCTGCAAAGCCTCCGAATATGGCTTGGAAGTCAAATGCGCTAGAGAATATGCGTCCAAACATTTCCGGAATGTTTCCGGCGTTGAGAATCAGTACCAGAATTGCAACAGCCACGTAGATAACGCCCATTACAGGAACCATTACTCCTGTTACATGGACCAGTCTCTTGGCACCACCGAGTACGATAATGGCAAAGAGCACAGCCAGTATTGCACCGATAATGTGTGGTGTGTAATCACCGTAGAAACTGAAAACCGCAAATGTGGACTGCAGGTTATAAGCAGCCAGCATGTTGTATCCCACAGCATATGTGAAGATAATGAGAATTGAGAATATGATTCCCAGCCATCTGGCCTTTAAAGCCTGCTGCATGTAGAATGCAGGACCACCGTAACTGGTGCCGTCCGGATTCTTTTTCTTATAAATCTGTGCCAGCGTTGATTCAACGAAGGCCGTGGCTCCGCCGAGAAATGCGGTAATCCACATCCAGAAAATCGCACCCTCTCCACCGAGAATAATAGCCGTCGATACACCGATAATGTTTCCCGTACCGACCCTGGACGCAGTGGACACCATGAGAGCGCCAAAGGATGAAATACCACCCTGGGCAGGTCTTTCCTTTACTACCCTGATACTTTCACCAAAGAACCTTACCTGCATCAAACCGGTTCTGATGGTGAAGTAAATTCCGCCCGCAATGAGAAGCAGGGGTACGCACCATGGCTGATAGAGTACATCAACCACCTTCAGTATCCCATTATGTATTAGATCCATAATCTTTCTCCTCCTACAAAAAAGATATAGTAAAACAATTAGTGCGACCATTTTACTATATCTCGTTGGATTTGTCTATTATTTATCAATCTTACCGTTTCACGGGGACAGGCTTTTTGTTCCGCAATAAAAATAGGGGTTGCGCACCTATTTACGTGGGAACGCAGCACCCCTATATGATTTCTGTAAGATTTTATCTACATCTTATCAAAGTGTAGTAAAGCGGACTTCCTTTGTCGTTGCTGTAGAATGTCTTCTTGCCGACTTTCTTGTTGCTTCTTACATATACGTAGTAAGTCTTGCCCTTCTTGAGTTTTTTCTTTGCAAGCTTTTTGAATGTCACCCTGGCCTTTTTCTTTGCTGAAACGGTCTTCACCGCTTTGTATCCTTTGTTTGGTTTAGTGGATGCCATTACGGTGTAGGATGTTGCTCCGCTCACCTTGCCCCATGTAACAGTAATTTTTTTCTTCTTGGAAGTAAGCTTCATTTTAGGAGTCTGTCCTACAAACCATGTATATGCTGACCATTCTCCCCATACTTTCGTGCCACCAAATTCAGTGTAACCTCTAACCCTCATTTTGTAGGTTTTTCCATTCTTTATTTTCTTATATGTGTTGTAGTTTTTGAAGGCACCGTCCATAAGCTGTCTTTTAACTTTCTTTAAATTATGGCCGTAAAACTCAGTCTGATAACCTGTAATGCTGTTTTGTCTCGTCCATTCTGCATTGATTTGTTTAATATAATAATACCAGCGTTCCTGGTGCAGACCTGTAACCTTTGCCGGTCTCATTTTCACATCGTAAACAGTTCTGGTACCATCATAGACTTTTCCTGTAGTACTATTTTTAAATTTATACTTATACTCACCTTTAATCCAAATATATGAGTCTGTTGGCTTCAGACCTGTAACTGTTGCCGTCTGAGCTCCGCCACCCAGAGTCTGTTTCTGCACCCAATCCCCATCATTCTTTTTCACATAAATAGTGTAGCTTAAAACTTCCTCACTGGCATCCGGAGTGAACTGCACAACTGCCTTGTCCACATAAATACCATTCTGCTCTGCCGTCACAGCCTTTGCATCTTTGGGCATAAAAAGAATTATCGCACATACTAGCACAACAAATGGAAGCATTCCAGCCTTCAGTACTTTTGTCATGGTTTACCCCCCTTTAAGTAATAATTTATATCATAAATAACATTCTATACTTATTGTATCCATTAGCCCACCCATGTCAATAGATTTCGCTTTCGCGAATCATAAGAGAATTCAAGCCTGTTGGGTTCTCGAATGAATCCGTTCCACGTACTCCATAAACGACTTTTGTGCGTAGGATACCTTACCGCGACCGGCAGAAACTATTATTCCCCGTTCCAACAATCTCTTTTTTATGTGAGTAACGTTGTTGGGAGATATGCCTAGCCTGTCAGATATGCTAATGGTCGTTGTTTCATTTTCAAATGTCATGGCAAAGAGAAACTCTTTTTCCCGTTCGGTGAGCTCGAGATACATATCTTCAAAGACTGCACTCTCCATATGCTTTTTCGCAAACTCCATCGCTCCTTCCACATCGGCTTTGTTTATTATTCTGTTGTCGGGATTTTGTCGCCACATGTGGCAACCAATAAGTTGAATCATAAAAGCGAAGCCTTCCGTAAGCTCGGCAGCATACCACATAGCATCATCGTCTATATCCCTGCCACTGCTCCTCACTGTATCTCTTAAGGCATATGCAACTTCCGGTATTTCTATTGCTCTTAAATCGTGTCTGAATGCTCTTCTTACGAAGCTCACTCTCTCGTCCATGAGCAAAGACGATACATTGGAAGGCAATCCTGCCATCATAATTGCCACATCTCTACGTTCACGAACAAAGTGCTGAAATGTATCAATTAGTACCTTTAGGCTCTCATCCTTTGCCGACACTTCATCTACTGTTATTAATAGCCCGGTGCCCGATTCATTTAGTTCTTTTACCAGCCTCGTCATTTCTGAACGCCAGGTTGTTCTCTCTTCGCTGAAGGAAAAAGATATAGCGCTGCCTGCAATTTGTAATCCACTAATACGCCTTATAGTTTCAGGCGATAATATGTGGCTCGCCTTTTCACGCACTTGCACCACAATCTCCTCGAGCAAATCTCTTCCCGATGTAACGTGAGCACTTATCCAACCTTTCTGCTCAGCAATTTCAGAAATACGCGCCATCATCACCGTCTTCCCCGTGCCTCTTTCCCCAACAAAAATGCTGGCTCTGTTAGGGTCTCCCGGTGCATTATCCAGACCGTCTATTATCTCCTCGATTATACTTTCCCTTCCTGCCATTGCGAAGGGGATGCTGCCGAATGTAGGCTTAAATGGATTCTTTTTCACTTTGTTTCACCTTTTTTCACTTTCTTTCACTTTTAAATTATACCATACTTCTTTCTGATGAGATATAATTAATTAGGCAATCAAAAGTTAAAAAGGAGCGTGAAATGAAATTATTATTTTGCGGAGATAGTATTACTAATGGCTTTCCTTTCAGCAGAAGTGAAAGCTTCCCAAATGTGCTGGCAGACCTTACGGGCATTGAAGCGATAAATGTCGGGGCAAACGGGATTTCTTCAAGTGATGTGAGAAGTGTTTTCGAAATGCACGTCCATACCACGACCCCGGACGCAGTACACATAATGTGCGGCTCCAACGACTTCGTATTTGGGTCAAGCGGCCCAGAGGCAGCATGCCAAAACGTTAAGCGTATGGCCGAAGAATGTCAAAAGCTGGGAATCACTCCAATAGTGGCCGCCCCTCCTCTCACCGATGTCAAAATGGCATCCCAACTCTGGATGCCTGCAGATTATGATTTAGTAAACGAGGTTCTGGAAGAGTACCGTCATCTGCTTTCAGATTGCTGCAGGACAAATTCAATCCTGTTTTTCGACCTGCAGGAAGAATATAAAAAAAACGGCGACTATGTGGATGGTGTCCACCCAACAGTCGCCGGTCAGAAATTCATTGCCGAAAAATTAAGAGAGTTGCTTTCATTACAATTCACTCTCAAGTGATATACCGATATCCACATTCACAAGGTCACCTACCAGGCCTTCCGATTGTCCTGTGAAGAATCCTGTTTTGTAATATCCGATTGATACCGTAAGGTCGCTGGTTACTGCAAGCACCGATTCGCCTGTGTTGCCGTTCATGCCGCTGTTAATGTCCACGCTCACCACATAAGGCCGCTCCATAGGATCTGATTCCTTTCGCACCTTTTCGATGAGCTCAATGGCCTTAGCCGCATTACCCCTGGGCTCACCGGAAAATCCGGTTCCCAGAATGCAGTCAACTATAATATCCGAAGAAAATAGAAGAGCTTCGAGTTTACTTTCATCTTCACTTTCATTGAAGCTGATGATTGGTACCTCAAGCTCCAGGCATTTATTATAATAATAGGCTCCGTCCTCGGAAAATTTATCCGAAAGGAGCACCAGCGCAACTTTGTGCCCCTCTTCTTTCAGAATCATTGCCAGGGCGTAGCCGTCACCTCCGTTGTTTCCGGAGCCGCACACTATAACCGTGCGCCTTTCATACCAGCCTACAACTCTGCGCTCCTCATATACATCGAAAACACCCCTGGCCGCCCTGTACATTAATTCGCGGCCAGGAGTACCATTCTCTATTGTACGAGCATCCGCCGCCCGCATTTCCTCGACTGATATTATGGGGTATTCTTTCACTGCTAGCTTTTTCCTGCTTGGATTCCTTCTTAGCTTCCTACTTGGCTTCCTTAAGCCAATCCTCAACTATTTCTTTACACTCTGTGGTGTCCCGGTCATATACTGTAAGGAAGTTGTCGCTGACTTTTCCTTTTGTCAGTTTCTTTATATCCTCTACGCAGCTTCCCTCTTCACTGCCGCCGTGGCTTATGACAGTGTAAATGACGGCACCATCCATATCGCTGTTCTTTATGAACTCACCTACGGCATTGGGAATGGTTCCCCACCATATTGGCAGCACCAGATATACCGTTTTATATTTCGACATATCCGGCAGCTGTCCCTTTAGTTTAACGACCTCTTTGTTTTTCAGTTCATCGCTGGCCACTGATACTGTGTCGGAATAGGACGATGGATACTGCTTGACAGTCTTTATGGAATAAATGTCACCGCCCACCTTGTTTCTTATTGTACCGGCTATGAAGGCACTGTTACCCACCAGCTCATTACCTGTTGTCATTAAGGAAGCCGAAGCTACTGCGTCTACGTCCTTTTCGAAATTGGAATTTCCAACTCTGGTGAAGTAAACCGTAATCGTGTCTGTCTTACCTGTCCCATCTACTGCATCTTCAGCCGAGGCTGTTACCGCTGCATTATCTGCGCTGACATTTACCTCGTTAAAATGTCTCTGTATGTAGGGTAGTCCGAACACGAGGAAGGCCACAACCGCTATGACCAGTATCACCAATAATATTATGCCTTTTTTCTTCATTACTAATTAGCCTTTGCCCAATCTTTAACTTCTTTCTCTGAATCGAGTACATCGGAATCGTACAGATCCATTCCCTCTTTCACCGTTGCCTTAGGCTCCAGCTCTTTTATTGAGGAAATAGTATCCGAGAATCCACTGCCGCCGTGAGTAACGCACACTGTAATGCTTTTATCCGAGAAATCCTGCTCATCGAAAAATGTATACAGTGCCATGGGCATGTCTCCCCACCAGTTGGGGAATACAAGATATACGTTCTTGTATTTTGCAAGATCCAGTTTGTCTCCCTCAAGCTTCGGACGGGCATTATCATTCTGCTCCTTCTGGGCCTGATCAACTGTCTCATCGTAGTCTGCCGGATACTTTTCTACTGTTTCGATTTCATAGGTATCACATCCCTTTGCGTCGGCAATCCAGTCTGCAATTACTTCTGCATTACCATCCACATCATCTCCGTCTTTCACTATGCTGGCTCTGGATGATGCATCAACGCCGTCGGGCAGATTCGCATTACCTGCAAGACTGAAGAATATTACAATTGTATCCCCGCTCTTAGCGTCATCGTCATCGTCTTTATCTTCATCATCCGCTTCATCATCGGCATCGCTTGCGGGTTCCTGGGCTGAGGATGCCTGGCTGTCACTTGCCGCATCCTGAGAGTCGCTGCCACTGCAGCCAACACCTATTACCATCAAACATAGTGCCAACATCATCACCAATACTTTTTTCATCATTTCTTTTAGTTCCTTTTTAATTCGGAATATATTGTACTACTAATCAAAGACAAACGTAACTGTTTTTCTGAAAAAACACTCCGGAGTATTATCTCTCCGAAGTGTTTTATTTCCCGTTCGATTAATTATCAAGTATGAATCTTTCCTCCGTCCATCTTAAACAGCCGGATCAGCATATAGCCTGCCAGCATGAATAATATCATCATTGAAAAATAATCTGCAAAGAACACTAATCTGGATTCATCGGCATTGAAGAATGCGAACATTGTCCGGAAAGTCATGTAGTCTATGAGCCCCCTGCGAATAAAGGCAACAAGACCATAAACACCAATTGCCGCCCATATTATCATAACGTACTTTACTGCCTCCGGCTTCTTTCTCTTCAGCTTGTTAATCGGCAAATTCAGATGAGTTCCTGCGTGAACACACAAAAGCACAAATCCCCAGTACCCAAACACAAGGTGAATTGTCCTGGCAGATGCAGTAAAGGAAGCAATACTGACGGAAGTGAGAATGTGCTTGGACATAAGTATCCCTGTAATGGGCTGGGCAAACATAAATACCAGCAGGATTATATTCAGCACAGTGCGGAATAATCTTTCCCCGCTATACTCCCCCTTCGTCAGTCCCTTAAACCACGCTCTGTTAAACCAGTGATGAACCAGGAACAGTACAAACATTACAATGCCCGCCACCTCATGGAATGTCTCCCCTATCAGGGCATAGGCCATGAGCAACGGCATCATTATTACCATTAATATATCCAGCATTACTCTCTTATTCATATCTTTTCTCAATCATCCGTTTCACGGGGACAGGCTTTTTGTTACACTAACTTTTACCTTGTCACCCAATTTTAAACTATCCGGCGTGGCCTTGCAATCATAAGCAAGAATATCAACCCCGGCTTTTTCCGCATCGGCCAGCGCGCTTGCAAAGTCCGGATCATGTTCTTCGTTTGGCGTGAAGTATTCTACATTTTCCATTTGGATAACGAATAAAATTGCTGCCCGGTCCTCTCCCGAGTGACCGCCGCCCTTTGCAATGTTTATCAGCTCACGGACATGCTTCGCACCCCTCTCTGTAGGCGCGTCGGGGAAGCTGACCACGTTGTCATTTTCCAAAGTGACACCCTTTACCTCAATCCAGGTTTTCCGTCCCGACGCCTCTTCCAGGCAGAAATCAAGACGGGAATCTCCGTAGGTTTTCTCAGACATAATCTTTACCGGCTCCCGTGAGCTTAAGCAACCGATATCTATTAAGCCTTCCTCCAAGGCCTCCTTCGCCACTTTGTTCGGCGCCTGGGAATCCATGTTGACGAGGCGGATTCTGTCTCCGGTTTTCTTCTCGACGCATACCAGGGAATAGCGCATTTTGCGGCTCCCCATACGGCCTTCAAAATCCTCCAGCCACACTGTGACTCCAGGCACTAAAAGTTCCCGGCACCTGCCTGTGTTCTTCACATGGACTCTGTGCCGCTCTCCATCTATTTCGCAAATCGCCACGAATCTGTTAGGACGCTCTATAAATTTTGCTTTCTTTATTTTTTCGTATTTCATATATGTAGTTATTTCCTTTTTTGACAGTGAAACAAAAAGCCTGTCCCCGTGAAACGCTAGTCGTAGAAGCCCGGGGGTTTGGGGCCTTTAAGGGCGTAGGCTATGTTTACTGAGTTGTCGGCGCAGCGCTCCAGGTCTGTTACGATGTCGGTGAATACTACTCCGGCCAGGGGCTCGCAGTTTTCTGATATGAAGCGCTCTACGTGATTGTTAACAAGGGCGCCTTCCTGCTCGTCCACTTTTGCTTCCAGTTCCTCGAGCTTACTTAGCTTCGAGAAGTCTTCTGTTTCAAAAATATCCAGGGCCAGTTCCACTTCTTCCAGAGTGTCTGCTGCCATTTGTTTAAGCTCGATCTCGGCTGTAGGCGAAAGTGAAGATTTCTTGCTCCTAAGTTCTTCAACGTATTCGACTATGTTTTCCGCGTGGTCCGACAGTCTTTCCATGTCGGTTATGGCGATGTTCATCATGGACACGCGCCGCACGTTTTCCGAGCTAAGCTCCATAGCTCTGAGATGAAGCATCTCTTCCGCAATAGAGTTATTGAGAATGTTAATGCTTTCTTCGCGCTTCCTGACGGACTCGGCCTTTTCCGGGCTGTAATCGAAGAAACACTCTATGGCCCTTCTCAAGTTCTTCGCCGCAATGCGACCCATTCTCGTTACCTCCAGGTGAGTCTGGCTAATGGCCATGGCTGAGGGCATGCTCCTCATATTGACCATGTATTTAAGACTTCTGTCTTCGCGCTGCTCGCTTTCCTCGGGGCGCACGGGAATAAGTTTTTCCACAAGCCAAATCAGCTTGTTTGTAAAAGGCAGCATAATAATTACTGCAATAATGGCAAAGATTGTGTGGGTGTTGGCAACCTGTCTGCCAATGTCGCCCGGCGACAGACTTTGTATCATCTCCAGAATCTGAGGCACCAGGGTTATGAGGGTCAAGAGAATTCCCGCTCTTATTATGTTAAAAATCAGATTCAGAACCGCAGTGCGCTTGCCGTTTCTGTTGGTTGTAAGGGACGCCAGCAGATTCGGCGTTACCGAGCCTATAGCCGCACCGATAATGAGATATACGGCTGTGCCATAAGACAGTATCCCCTGAACGGCGAAGGTCTGGAATATTACCGTTGAAGATGAAGAACTCTGGAGAAGAGCCGTAAAGGCTACGCCGAATAGAACGGCCAGCACGGGATTGTCCAGAGTAGAAATAATATGGGTAAAGGCCTCGCTCTTGGCCAGAGGCGCAATTGCCTCCTTCATTATAGAAATGCCTACAAAGAGCATGCCGAATCCGAGGATGACCTCGCCTATATATTTTGTAATACTTTTCTTAAGGAATAGATACATTACCGCCCCGAAGAACAGTAGCAGCGGGGCGTAAGCCGCAATGTTGAAGGCCGTTATTTGAGCCGTCACCGTGGTACCTATGTTGGCTCCCATAATAACGGCAATAGCCTGTGACAGCTTCATCATTTCCGCATTGACGAAACCTATTACCATAACGTCCGTTGCGGCGGAGCTTTGTATTAAAACCGTAGTGGCAATACCCACAAGTACGGCCATAACCCTATTGGTTGTAGCTTTCTCCAGTATGACCTGAAGATTATCACCGCAGGCATTTTTCAGTCCCGAAGACATAACCGTCATTCCATATAGGAACAAGCCGATGCCACCAGCCAGCGAAAAGGCTTCTAATAAAGTCACTATTATCCTCCAATACGGCTATTCTTAAACTAACTACTCCATTTATTGTACACCAAAACCAGGCTCGTTGCACCATTTAAATCGAATGCAAAATCTACAGTGCTCCTGACTCTTTAAGAGCTTGTATTTCACTCTCACTATAGCCCAACTCTGCTAATATGGCCTCGTTGTCTTCTCCCAGATCCGGTGCGGCTTTTGAAGGCTTATCCTCCTGTCCGTGGACTTTTATGGGACATCCGGGAATCTTAATATTTTCACCTATGCTAGGGTCATAAACTTCCCAGAGCATATTCCTGCGCTTTATTAAATCGCTTTCGGTTATCTGCCCTATGTCGTTTATACGCCCAAAGGGAATGCCTGCAGCTACAATTAATTCTTCCAGCTCATCAATGGTCTTGGTCCTGGTCCAGGAATTAACTTCTTCCTTCAGGTCAGGCAGGTAGTTTGCGCACCTGTCTTCATTTGTTGCATACCTGGGGTCTGTAATCATGTCGGGGCGCCCCATCATTTCACACATGGACTCCCACATTTTTTTGGTGCCGCAGCCCATGACGAACTCCCCGTCCTTAGCCTCAAAAGAATCGAAGGGCGCAACGGCCGGGTCCATATTTCCAAGGCGCCCCGGCACAGTGCCTTCCACGGTATAGGTGACCACGGCATTTTCCATAATGGAAAAGAGGGTATCAATCATTGCCACGTCCAGCCTCTGTCCCTGACCTGTACGTTCCCTGTTAAAGAGAGCCATCATTATTCCCAACGACAGATACGTCCCGGAGAAACTATCGGCAATGGAAGGGCCAACCTTGACGCAGTCAGAATCAATGTGACCTGTAATGCTCATCATTCCGCTGATTGCCTGAGCCACAATGTCGTAGCAAGGCCTTTTGGCCATGGGACCATCCAGACCGAAACCGGAGATGGAACCGTAGATGATTTTCGGATTTACTTCCTTCATTTTCTCATAGGTAAATCCCATCTCCTCAAACTTACCCACTTTAAAATTCTCTATTATTACATCAGCCGTCTCAATGAGTTTCCAGAGAACTTCTTTCGCCTCTTCATTTTTCAAATCCAGGGTCATACCCTTCTTATTTCTGTTAAGGTATGCGTAATAGGCGCTGCCACCGTTTTTCAGTGGCGTGAAAAATCTCGACTGCTCACCCTGGGCAGGCTCTATCTTTATTACCTCCGCCCCCTGATCCGCCAGATGCATAGCACAAAATGGGCCGCTGTATGCCTGGGTCAGGTCCAGCACCCTTATTCCTTCAAGAATTCCGCTCATGATTTACCTCCCAAAGGCTTCATCCTGTGGTCCCCGCTGGCATTCCACCGGCGTGACACCAATCATCTCCGCTCTTCCTACCAGCACCGGCTCTTCCAGGACTCTGGCCGCCGATTCGGGAAGACCTTCTTCGTTACAAAGCTCAATTACCTTGTAGGCCTCCAGCATGATTTTTCTTGACGTATTCCCCGCGCTTTCAATCCAGCCTACGTACTCCATGAAGTCACCTGCATAAACGGGAGCCAGAATGTCCACGTGCTCATAAGTCCTGAGCAGACCTTCATCGCCGTCCATTCTGATAAGCAGCTCCGTCGCCACATCGCCAAAATAATCCAGCATACGCGAACCATTTACAAGATTGCCTGCATAGTGGGCATCGTGCATACTCATCCTTACTCTAATAGTAACTTTTTCTCCTATCATGGCGTACCTCCTTTCTACTCCGCGTCCTGCGGATCATATTCCATGTAGAATCTGTTTATTGATGCCTGAGCGTGCTCTGAAATATGCTTGTTCACCAGCTTATCCCGCTCGCTGAGTATGGCCTGCATCTCATCTGCCACTTCCTCAAGAGGCGCCAGGCCTCTGACAGCAATGTACCTTATCATCCTTTGGGAAGTGTACTCCGTGTTCATCTCACGGCTGACCAGCTTTGCAAACTCTTCAGGATAGCCACGGTCTATCATAAGATTGTATAATTCTTCTATCCCCTTCATTATTACTCCTAAATTGAACTTACTGCCCAAAGAGGAACATTAGTAACTCATTCTTCTTTGTGCATTTCCGCTAATGATGTCCTTATCGCCAACTTAGGTAAATGAAGACAACCTCATATCTTGACTTTTCGGAATCATAGCGGAAAAAGTGTAATAAAACAACATTTTTTCCGCGGAAAAAGTGCATTACATCGACATTTATTCCGCTTTTACAAACACAGGAAGAAAACTTTCTGTTGTACTTTACTGTATATTATGAGCTAATTCCCTGATTTTTCTTCATAGTCATCATCATGGTTCGTAATAATTCCCATGCCCTCAAGACCCAGATATCCCACGAAATCACCATCGTAGGAGAATTTGGCTCCGGTGTACATATTCTCATCACCGGAACTTAAGAACATGGCCACCTTCTTAAGGGTCTCCGGTGCCTTTGGATATAGAGCGGAATAGAATCTGTCAATGGCACACTTTATCTGCCCAGAAAGGCCATGATAATAAATCGGGGATGCTATGATAATCATCTCCATGTCCTTCAGGTCTTTATATACCTCCTGCATGTCATCCTTTATGATGCACTTACCCTTTCCAACTCCGTGACAATACTCACAAGCCTTGCATCCCTGGATATTCATCTTGCAAACGTCAAAAACTTTTACATCGTGCCCCTGTTCCCCGGCGGCAGCTTTGAATATTTCTATCATGCCGGCAGTGTTGCCTTTAGGCCTGGGGCTGCCATTAAGTATTACTATCTTCATTGTTTCTCCTCCTGCTTTAATAATATATCCTTTTCGCGCCTGAAACAACCACTTGAATCTATATCGCTGTAGCGATATAATAATGGTGGAGGTACAATATGATTATTTATCACGGCTCTGACCATGTAATTGAGGAACCAAAACATAATGGCAGCAAACGTACAAACGATTACGGCTATGGTTTTTATACCACGGAAAATCTGGATCTTGCCAAGGAATGGGCTTGCAGCGATAGTCGTGACGGTTTTGCCAATGCCTATGAATTTGATATGGATAATCTCAAGGTTCTGAATTTAAATTCACCGGATTACAATATCCTTAATTGGCTCGCTATTTTGACAAAGTTCAGAACATATTGGCAAAATGGAAGTATTGCAGAAGAAGCAAAAAAATATTTACAAGAGAACTTCTACATAAATCCAGAATCTTATGATGTGATTATCGGATATAGAGCTGATGATTCCTACTTTACCTTTGCGCAGGATTTCATCGCCGGAACAATCTCACTATCAAAGCTGTCTGAAGCCATGCACCTCGGTAAGTTAGGAGAGCAAATAGTTTTAAAAAGCAAAAAATCTTTTACTAATCTACGTTTCATTGAAGCTGAAATCGCTGAATCAAAAACATATTATGAAAAGAAAGTCGCTCGTGACAGGGCGGCACGAAAAGCTTACCGGGCAAGCAAAAAATCCACTGATGACATTAACGAATTATTCATCATAGATATTATGAGGGAGGGAATAAAAAATGACGATCCGCGCCTACGATGAGATATATGTTGAAAGTGCTCAAAATATATTAGGACACGCGGTTGACTTCGCTATTATGTCACTGAATGTTAATCCGGATTCTTTCGGAAAGGCTCTTGCCGTGGCAAATTCCTCAAAGCAGTTTTCAAAAGGTAATCCAAAATATGTGGCGGGAATGAGCGGCTGCGAATTTTCCAGAATAGTCCTCACTGAAACACACACTTCATTTGAAGAAAATGAAGATGTGATGTATTTGGATAGGTCACCTGAATACTGGGCAGGCTGGGCCTTGGCATATTATCAGTGGTATAGTAGTCTCTCCTTCACAGAGATCTTTTTAAGTATTAAACTCTCAGAAATAATTGAGATGTATCCCATATATCACGAAATGGATATTTCTCATTTTACGAACTCATTGGATAAGAAAGTTTACACGCACAACCTCTATACTAAATTGAAGGAGTATCGCGAAATCAACGGAATGTCCCAGTCTGAACTTTCAAGAGACTCGAATGTCCCTCTCCGTCAAATCCAGCTTTTTGAGCAGCAGCAGAGAGATATCAATAAAACTGCGGCCATAACTCTTCTGCGTCTCAGTAAAGCCCTTAACTGCAGCATGGAGGATTTACTCGATTATTCATACGCAAAAAAACAGACGCGGGAATAACTTCGCGTCTGTGATTTTCTCATCTTTGGACTTTAGTCCAATGGCTTCATTGTCGGGAAGAGGATTATATCCCTTATGGTCGATGCGTTTGTTACCAGCATGATTACTCTGTCGATGCCAACGCCCAGGCCACCTGTCGGCGGAAGTCCTACTTCCAGTGCGTTTACGAAGTCCAGATCCATGGGATGAGCCTCGTCATCGATGCCGGCATCAAGCTCAGCCTGCTGCTCTGCGAAACGCTCGTACTGGTCGATGGGGTCGTTCAGTTCGGAGAATCCGTTGGCAACTTCCCAGCCGTTAATGTAAGACTCGAATCTGCGCGTGATTCTCGGATCCTTCGGGTCACGCTTTGCCAGCGGTGATATTTCAACCGGGTGTCCCATTACGTGAACAGGTCCATCCAGGAATCCGGGAACGTCCTCGCAGTATTCTTCAAACATTTCTGCGATAATCTTTCCGCGGGTCCAGTCCTTAACTTCGTCCTTATCCATTCCGTAAGCTATTGCCGCTTCTCTGGCTGCTTCGTCTTCGTTGATTTCGTGGAAGTTCACGCCGGTGATTTCAGCAACTGCATCGGTCATGTCTATTCTGCGCCAAGGAGGAGTTACGTCAAACTTCTTACCCTGGTACTCAATTTCCATACTGCCATTGGCCGCCATAGCTGCCTGAGATACAACTGCCTCAGTTACTGCGATAGGAATCTCTACGTCGCTATATGCCATGTAGCATTCCATGCTTGTGAACTCAGGGTTGTGGTTCTTGTCCATTCCCTCGTTACGGAACATCTTGCCCATTTCGTATACACGGTCAAGGCCGCCCACAACAAGTCTCTTCAGGAAGAGCTCGTTTGAAATTCTCAGCTTCATATCCAGATCGAGAGTGTTGTGGTGTGTCTCGAAGGGACGAGCGTTTGCGCCGCCGGCAATAGTTGTGAGAATAGGAGTGTCTACTTCAAGATAACCGAAGTCCTCTTCAAGTACTCTCTTTATTTCCTTAATAATTACAGCGCGCTTTCTGAACATCTCCTTTACGTCAGGATTTACGATAAGGTCAACGTATCTCTGACGATATCTCAGGTCTGTATCCTGCAGGCCGCTCCACTTGTCCGGGAGCACCTGGAGGGATTTACTGAGGAGCACCATTTCGTGGACTTCAATAGTTATTTCCCCGCGCTGGGTTCTGAAGACCTTACCCTTGATTCCTATAATGTCACCAAGGTCGTAGGTCTTAAACCATTTGTATTCATCCTGACCCAGTACATCACGCTTAACGTGGCACTGAATCCTTCCTTCTATATCCTGGATGTCTATAAAGGAAGCCTTACCCATGACGCGCTTAGCCATAATACGGCCGGCCATGGATACGTCCTTTCCATCCATTTCATCGAAATTATCCTTGACGCTCCGGGAATATGCATCTATATCCCAGGACTCGTGCACGAAGGGGTTTCTGCCCGCTTCCTGCAGATCCTTCAGCTTCTGGCGTCTGATCTGACGCTGCTCTGAAAGTTCTTCTTCACTTAGAACTTCCATCATTTCCTTGTTCTTATCTTCACTCATTGTCCTGTGCCTCTATTGCTAAAACTTCATAATTAATCTTACCGCCGTCGGGAAGCTCTACTTCAACCTTGTCGCCAACCTTGTGGCCGATGAGGGCGGCACCTACCGGTGATTCGTTGGAGATGAGTCCGGCAAGTACATCCGCATCAGATGCGACAACGATGCCGTATTCTTCTTCTCTTCTCTTTGTAATGTTCTTGAGTTTAACCTTTGCGCCAACGTTTACGCTGTCGAGAATGAGGGTGCTGTATTCAACGATTTCAATGTTGCTCAGCTTTGTCTCTTCTTCCAGCTGCTTGATTCTGGCTTCCAGCTCAGCCTGCTCGTTCTGAGCGGCATCGTACTCAGCGTTTTCGGAAATATCGCCGAAGGCTCTGGCTTCTTTAAGGTGCTCAGCAACCTCGGGACGTCTTACCTCGATAAGATATTTCAGTTCCGCCAGTTTTTTGTCCAGGCGGTCTTGTGTCATTTGGATCATTTCGATTTACTCCTTTTTGTGTATTTTCAAGGCTATTTCAGCCGCTATATTATATTGCAATACCCCTTATCTTGTCAACGAAAAGTGCTAAGAAAAGAGCCTGCCAATATTGCCGGCAAGCTCTGTTTTGCTATTTTTTCTTAAGCACTTTCTTAAGATACTGTCCCGTGTAGGATCCTTTCACCTTGGCTACTTCCTCCGGGGTGCCTTCCGCAACTATGGTGCCGCCCCGGTCACCGCCGTCAGGTCCCAGGTCTATAATGTGGTCAGCTCTCTTTATAACATCCAGGTTGTGCTCTATTACAACAACTGTGTTTCCTGCGTCCGCCAGTTCGTCCAGTACGGAAAGCAGTTTGTTCACGTCATCGAAGTGGAGTCCTGTCGTTGGCTCGTCCAGCACGTACATGGTCTTGCCTGTGCTCCTCTTGGAAAGCTCGCTGGCCAGCTTTATTCTCTGGGCTTCGCCTCCTGACAGTTGTGTTGAAGGCTGTCCAAGCTTAATGTATCCCAGGCCGACTCTCTCCAGAGTCTCCAGCTGACGGCATATTGTGGGATGATTCTTGAAGAATTCAAGAGCCTCTGACACGTTCATATCCAGCACATCGTAAATGCTCTTGCCGTGGAATTTGACTTCCAGGGTCTCACGGTTGTATCTTCTGCCGTGGCACACTTCGCATGGCACGTACACATCCGGAAGGAAGTGCATTTCTATCTTAATAATACCATCGCCATTACAGGCCTCGCAGCGACCACCCTTTACGTTGAAGCTGAAGCGTCCTTTGCCGTAGCCTCTCATCTTAGCCTCGGGAAGGGTTGCAAAAAGGTCGCGAATGTGAGTGAATACGCCGGTATATGTAGCCGGATTGGATCTTGGCGTCCTGCCTATTGGCTGCTGGTTAATGTCTATAATTTTATCTATGTTTGAAGTGCCTGTGATTTTACTGTGCTTACCCGGCTTGTCCTTTGACTTATAAATCTTCTCGCTGAGACCCTTGTAGAGAATCTCATTTATAAGGCTGCTCTTTCCTGAGCCGGACACCCCGGTAACGCAGACGAATTTACCCAGAGGCACATCAACGTCGATGCCTTTCAGATTATTCTCCGCCGCACCCTTAATACTAATTTTCTTGCCGTTTCCGGAGCGTCTTTCCTTTGGCACGGTAATAGCCTTCTTTCCGGAAAGATACTGTCCCGTAATGGACTCCTTGCATTTTTTAATATCCTCCACGGTGCCTTCGCAGACCAGCTTTCCGCCGTTCACGCCTGCTCCCGGACCGATGTCCACAATGTGGTCAGCCGCATACATGGTTTCCTCATCGTGTTCCACCACAAGCAAGGTATTGCCTACGTCAGTCAGCTCCCTAAGTGCTGCCAGCAGCTTGGTGTTATCCTTCTGATGCAGTCCTATGCTAGGCTCGTCCAGAATGTAGAGCACGCCTACAAGACCTGAACCAATTTGCGTGGCCAGTCTGATTCTCTGTGACTCGCCGCCGGAAAGGGTTCCCGCCGAACGGGAAAGAGTCAGATAATCCAATCCCACATTTGCCAGGAATGACATGCGGGCCTTAATTTCTTTTATAATCTGGCCGGCTATCATCTGTTCCTTCTCTGTCAGCTCAAGCTCGTCCAGGAACTTTATTGCCTGAACTATTGACATGTCGCAGAGCTGGGCAATATTTATTCCACCTACGGTAACCGCCAGCATTTCCGGTTTAAGCCTGGCTCCGCCGCAGGTCTCGCAGGGAGTAATTCTCATGTAGGCGCTCATGCGCTCCTTCATGAAGTCCGAAGATGTCTCCCGGTATCTTCTTTCCATATTGTTCAGCAGGCCTTCAAAGGGATGGTCGAACTTTGTCTGCCGACCATTGTACCTGCTGGTGTAAATGTATTTCAGATGTCTCGTGCCCGTACCCCAAAGGAGTTCTTTGACGAACTTCTTTGGCAGGTCTTTATAGGGAATCTCCAGGTCAACTCCGTGCTCGCGGGCAAGAGCCTCTACCTCCTGACGATAAAATCCCTTGTACTCCATGCTGGCAAATATTTTGCCTAAAGCTCCGTGAATAATGCTCTGCTCCTGATCTATAATCAGGTCAGGGTCTATTTTCTGAAGGAATCCAAGACCGTTACATTCAGGGCAGGCACCGAAGGGATTGTTAAAGGAGAACATTCTCGGCTCCAGCTCTTCGATGGAAATGCCGTGCTCCGGACAGGCCAGCTTCGTGCTGAATACCTTCTCAAACTCTCTCTTCTCCGGCTTGGCGCCGCTTTCGTCTGTGACGTTGACCTGAGTCATTACAAGGCCGTCTCCCTGAGCAATTGCCAGTTCGCAGGCTTCGGAAAGCCTGGCCTCGGCTCCTTCACGGACGATAACCCTGTCTACAACTATTTCAATAACATGCTTGTATGTCTTCTCGAGTTTGATTTCATCTTCATTGAGGTTGTAAATCTCACCGTCAATGCGGGCGCGGACGAAGCCCTCACGCCTGATGCGGTCAATTACTTTCTCATGGGTGCCTTTGCGGTTTTTCACTACGGGAGCCATTATGGTAATTCTCGCTCCTTCGCCGAAGGCCATGATGCTGTCCACTATCTGGTCCACGGTCTGACTGGTAATTTCTCTGCCGCATACCGGGCAGTGAGGAATGCCTATTCTCGCATAGAGAAGTCTCAGGTAGTCATAAATCTCCGTAACCGTTCCCACTGTGGATCTGGGATTCTTGCTGGTAGTCTTCTGGTCTATGGAAATAGCCGGTGAAAGACCTTCAATATCTTCAACATTGGGCTTTTCCATCTGGCCCAGGAACTGTCTCGCATAGGAAGAAAGGCTCTCCATGTAGCGCCTCTGTCCCTCTGCATAAATTGTATCAAAAGCAAGTGATGATTTACCGCTGCCGGAAAGACCCGTCAGCACCACCATCTTGTCCCTAGGAATAGTCACATCCACATTTCTTAAATTGTTTTCCGCTGCACCTTTTACTACTATATCTTTTATCATAATTGTTCTTTATATACCTTATGCTATTTTTTAAACATACATTATATAACTACATATTCGCCCGATACTCGAAGACCTTATCACGCAGCATTGCCGCACGTTCGAACCGAAGGTCTGCCGCTGCTTCCTTCATTTCCTTTTCCAGCTTGGCAACGTACTCCGCCAGTTCCTTCTTTGTCATTTCCAGCGGGCTCCTGCCTTCGTATCCTGTCTCATCCTCTGCAGCTCTCGTCGCTTCGATAACTGCACGGACTGACTTTTCAATGGTCTTCGGCGTTATGCCGTTGGCCTTGTTATATTCATCCTGAATCCTACGACGGCGTTCCGTCTCATCCATGGTCGCCTTCATTGCCGGACTGATTTCATCGGCGTACATTATTACTCGTCCGTTAACGTTACGGGCTGCACGACCTACGGTCTGCATCATTGATGTCTCGTTTCTAAGGAATCCTTCTTTGTCCGCATCCAGTATGGCCACCAGGGAAACCTCCGGCAAGTCCAGACCTTCACGGAGCAGGTTTATTCCCACAAGGACATCGAACTTAGCCATTCTCAGGTCGCGGATGATTTCCATTCTCTCAAGTGTATCGATGTCGGAATGCAGATACTTGACCCTTATTCCGGCCCCGGTCAGATAGTCTGTAAGAGCCTCTGCCATTTTCTTGGTAAGCGTTGTGACCAGCACTCTATTTCCTGCCTCAGTCTCCTTATTAATCTCACCGATCAGGTGGTCTATCTGCCCTTCCGTGGGAACCACTTCGATGGGCGGATCCAGGAGACCCGTGGGCCTGATAATCTGCTCTGCACTAATGCCGCCGGATATTTCCCGCTCGTACTGGGCCGGCGTTGCACTTACGTATACCACCTGGTTTATAAGCTTGCCGAATTCGTCAAACTGCAGTGGCCTGTTGTCCAGAGCCGAAGGCAAACGGAATCCGTATTCCACCAGGTTGCTCTTTCTTGAGCGGTCTCCTGCATACATGGCTCTAAGCTGAGGCAGCATGGCATGAGACTCGTCTATTATCATAAGAAAGTCATCCGGAAAGTAGTCTATAAGTGTGTAGGGTCTCGTTCCCGGAGGCAGGTTGTTTATGTGTCTTGAATAATTCTCTATGCCCTTGCAGGTGCCGATTTCCCTGAGCATTTCCAGGTCGTATCTGGTACGCTGCTCTATTCTCTGGGCTTCCAGCAGCTTGCCCCGGTCTTTGAACCAGGTAATCCGCTCATCCAGCTCCTCTTCAATAGTAACGAAAGCATTCTTCATTTTGTCCGGGCTGGTTACATAGTGGGATGCGGGGAATACGGATATGTGTTCTCTGAGACCCAGTATCTCACCGGTTACCGGATTCATTTCCTTTATGCTCTCTATTTCATCGCCGAAGAGCTCAACTCTGACGGCGCTCTCACTTCCGGCCGGGTAGATATCTATGACATCTCCCCGAACCCTGAAGGTGCTCCGCTCAAAGGCCATGTCGTTTCTCGTATACTGAATGTCCACCAGCTTTCTCAGAATCTCCTGACGATCCTTGATCATTCCCGGTCTCAGTGAGAGAACCTGCTTCTCATAATCAATTGGCGAACCGAGACCGTAGATGCAGGACACGCTGGCGACAATTATTACGTCCTTCCTCTCAGCCAGAGCTGCCGTGGCGGAGTGCCTCAGCTTTTCGATCTCCGCGTTAATGTCCGAGTCCTTTTCTATATATGTGTCAGTGGAGGCGACATAAGCCTCCGGCTGATAGTAGTCGTAGTAACTGACGAAGTATTCGACTGCATTGTTTGGGAAAAACTCTTTGAACTCCCCGTGGAGCTGAGCAGCCAGAGTCTTGTTGTGGGAAATAATCAGAGTCGGCTTTTGCACCTTCTCTATTATGTTGGCCATGGTGAAGGTCTTGCCGCTGCCGGTAACTCCCATGAGGGTCTGATACTTTTCCCCATTCAAAACTCCGGCCGCCAGCTTGCTAACCGCCTGCTCCTGGTCTCCCATCATCCTGTAGTCCGATACAATCTTAAAATCCGTCATAACAGGGCAATTATATCATGACGAACATATGTTTGCAACATTAATTAGATTATTTAACGAAACGATCTATAGCCTTTTTTAAATCATCAATAGACTGCTGATTACCAACCGTAACTGCATCAACTATGCACGTTTCAATGTGCTCCTCTAGGATAAGTTTACCTGTGTTCTTAAGTGCGGCGATAACGGCTGCCAACTGCACAAGAACATCACTGCAGTCCTGATCTTTTTCAACCATCTTTATGACCGACTGCAAATGGCCTGATGCTCTCGCGAGTCTGTTCAGCACCCGCTTTGTATGTTCTTCTGAATGGCGATGACCATGTCCCTCTCCATGGAAGTGTCCATGACTGTGAATATGGTTATGCCCGTGGCTGTGGCCATCATCGTGATGATTCTTATCCTTCATAATAACTGAATTTTAGCAACTTAAAGGGAAATAGACAACCCCCGCAGGGGGATAATTGTTTTTCATATTTACAAAGACCTGCCTCAATTGTGGGGCTGGCCTTTGGAGACCCTGAAAACAAAAGATGGCTATTACAGCCATCCTTTGCATCATATGAGCAAGCTATTATTTAACTTTTACTTTTTTACCTGCATTCTTTTTCGTAAAGATCTTCTTATACTTCTTAACGTACTTTTTGTTGACCTTCTTGCTGCTGCTTACTTTGACCTGGATCTTTTGGATCTTTGATCCTTTGAGACTGCCTTTAACGGCCTTCTTTTTAAGTTTCTTTGTCTTGATCTGCAGAGTGGTTACTTTCTTGTACGCTTTGAAGGCGTTCTTCGCGATCTTTTTGACCTTCTTGCCAAGTACGAATTTGGTCACATACTTTGAAGAACCTTTTGCATTTGCTACAGCTTTATCCAGAGCCTTGGCATTGACAGTCTTGACATTTACTTTAACTGTTTTGACCTTCTTCATAGCAGCTTCTTTTGCTGCCTCTTCAGCTGCCTTTTTCTTAGCTGCTTCTGCTTCTTCAGCTGCCTTTTTCTTAGCTGCTTCTTCAGCTGCTACCTTATCGGCGGCTGCTTGCTTTTCTTTAGCAAGTTCTTCTTCAGCTGCTTTCTTGCCTGCTTCAGCGTTTGCAATTCTTTCATTTGTTTTCGCTGAATCCAGGAGTTTGTCAGCTTGTTTCTTGGCTTTTTCCGCTTCTTCCAGCTGCTTTTCCGCTTCTTCGAGCATTCCTTCAGCTTTTTTCTTTAGCTTTTCGCTTTCTGCGCCTTTAACTGCAGCTTCTGCGGATTTGATCGCATCCTGAGCAGCTTTGACTGCTTCTTCCGCTTTTTTCACTGCATTTTCAGCATCTGTCTTTGCTTTTGCAGCAGCTGCTACTGCCTGTTCTCCAGGTTCATCCATGGCCTTCTCAGCAGCTTCTTTTGATTTCTTTGCCACTTCATTGGCATCTGCTGCTACTTCGTTTGCCTTTCCTGAAGTTTCGATACTATCCGTTGCTTCATCGATGCTGACGTTTGCTCGTTCAACTTCGATATAGTAAATCACAGGTGCAGCTTCATCCTTCTGAAGTATTATCCTCACGATTCCCTTTTCAAAGTCGAAAGGATGATCTTCATCATAGCTTCTCTCATTTGCTCTGATATTATTGATATATACGTTCGTATCATCTTTTGCCGCAACGTTTACATCAAACGCATCAGATCCGACTTTTACTTTGTAATCTGTTTTGTCTTTTTCAAGGATCAGCTCTGAGCCGCCGATATTGATTGACTCAGGTGCATCCGTCACACCTACATCGCTGCCATCTCCTGCATCACTTACCACTACATTGGCAACTCTGCCCTGACCGCCTTTGTCGGCTGAAGTAGTTTTTATCATAGAAGCAGATGATACTTTGACGTAGTTTATTTCATCCAGTTTTACAGGTTTACCTTCTTTATCGACTGCCCATGAAATATCATAGCCGTCTCCGTATCCGTCATAGCCTTCAACATACGGGTTGCCGACAGTCTCAGCTACCGGTTTATTTGAAGCAATGGATCCCGGTTTGTGTGCTCCGACATATCCCCATGAATATGGCATTACAGTCGAGTCCGCTGCGGCATAGCTCTGGCCATTGGCTCCCAGAAGGAGTGTGCCTTCGAAACTCATATCACCATCATACTTTGGATAGTTTTCGCCGGATGGGTATGCATATCCTGTGGATTCTTCTCTTCCCAGGCTGTCTGTGAATGTGGCGATCCCATCTTCATTTTTGTATTTCACACTGTAGTTCCATACAGTATCTTTATCATAGTGCTCCGATCCTGCCAGTTCATACCACTCTTTTCCGTCCTGTGAAACGTATACACTGGATGCTGCAGGGTTGCTGTCTGATGCAGACCTTGCAAACACTGTGAAATCAACACCATATGGGTTGGATGGATCATTTTTGATCCCGTCTTTATAATGATAAGTTACATATCCGCCAAAGCTGCCTAAGCCTAATTTTACTGCATATGCTCCTGTAGATTTGATGCTTCTTTCCGGGAACAAACCTGAATGACTTGAATCATCCTTGTTTGTATTCGTTCCTCCTATACTCAGGAAATCAGATATCTCATCCGGAAGACCGGCTCTGTCCGTTCCATCAGTGATCTTCTCGATTTTGATCTGATACTGAGCTGATGCGGTCATTCCGTCAACATCTTTAGCAAGAGCAAAGTATCTGTCGTTTCCGTATGAAGATTTGGGCTTTATATTTATTGTATACGAGCCATCTTCTGCCGAAGTCAGCTTGTACTGATCCGTATACAGATTATATGTGTTCGAGTGACAATAAGCTGTTGCACCTTTGCTGTTAGGTACTGCCTTGATATTCAGATTTGTTGCATCTGCAGGCACCATAAGCGCAAATAATGGATTTGTTTCGGAGAATACCGGTGTCATCGGTATACATCCTTCTGTTTCGGCAGCCATACTCTTAAGGCTCAGTTCCGATGGATCAACAGGTATCTGCTTTATATTAAGCTGATATGTTACGACCGTATCGCTTTCCCAAGGATCTGTTCCTGAATTCTCGCATTCCGCATAAACCTTGTCGCTCACGCTCTGAACATTCAAAGTGATGCTGTCTCTTCCTGTTCCAAAGGATATCTTTTTGGTAGTTATATTGCCAACGCCTTCGGTAAAATCTTCACTGTCTCCGACAGCATATCTTATGTGAGCTCCTTCTTTATCGCTGGCAGTAAGATCAACGGTAAATGCATCCACATCTTTGAACACGTGGGAACGTAATTTTTTGTCGTTGTTTCCAATGCTGCCAGTTGAGGAAATCGTGCTATATCCTGATCCCCATGACGGTTTTTTGTATTCCCATTTATCATCCATTATGAAGAGAGTACCTTCGTTGCTCCCCGCAAACTGCAGTTTGGATGATATTTCTCTTTCTGAAGGATAAACGCTCATCATTTTCATGGTTGCCTTATCGGAACGCTCGCGATAAACGTGGTATTTATAACTGTTTGTTATTTTCGGATTTTTCGCATCTATCGCCCTCACCTCTACTTCATTCATCAGCGGGTGAAGGTTTACAGCCATTTCCTTTGTGTTTTCACCAACGGCTACCTGTTTGCCGTCCAGATAAGCCTCGACCTTGACATCCGGGCTGAACAGAGGGACGAATGTCATCTTCGTAGTGCTGCTCTTGACATAATATGTTTCATTAATATCCGCATAAGTATCAACCCAATAACCGCTTATGCTCCACTGATAATCATCATCATAGGCACTCTCACTGACAAGCCTTGATGATGTATTATAGTCATCTGATGTATAAAAGTCGGAGGGTGACTTTATAACAAGGTTCCTCAAAACTACAGAATCCTCCGTTGGAAGTACGCCGACTTTGATAACGCCTTTTTCTCCATCAGCATTTTCTGCATATATTTTAGCAGCTCCTGTCTTCACGCCTTTAACAAGTCCGTTTTCATCAACAGTGACTATAGATTCATCTGAAGAGCTCCATGTGATCTTATCATCAGGTTTTGCTGATTCATAGGTCAGCTGTTTGGTGCCTCCAACAAAAGTTTTGGTACTTCTTACATCTTCACCGGCCTTGACTACGATGCCTTTGACATCGACATTGATCGTAGCACAGTTCTGATCATCGTATTTGTCGCAGATCGTAACAGTAGTTTTGCCCGGTTTGAGAGGTGTTAAAGTGAGGGTGGAATAGCTCGTTGCTGCGGATACAATGCTTTTGTCTGCAATTTTTACATCCACCATTCCATTCGATATATAATCACTTGATGCGATTATATATGGTGAGCCCGGCTTGGCCTCTCCGAATCTTCCTGTCTCAGGATCCATAGTAAATGATATATCTACTGAGTCTTTGTAATCACCATTGTATCCTGCTCTTGCAGCCAGAGCTGGAATAACTTTGAATTTGTATGTGCCTTTAACATTACATCCATCTATCATTGACTGTGCTATAACAGTTACGGATGATGAATAAGTTGTTGTATTGGTGACAGTAGCAACACCTTCTGTGGAATCAGCAAATTTTATGTAATTCGCAGATGTGCCGGACCAGGATACAGGTGTCTCTTTTCCGTTCTGATCCACTGCCTTGAGAGCCAGCTTTGTGCCGTTCTTTTCTGTGCACATGAAATAGTCATCTGTTGTTTCACCCGAATAACCGGTGTAAGTGTGCTTGACGATCTTCTTCGCATCAGGAACGATTGTGATGGTTTCAGGCGCAACGGCCTCAGGATCAGGTGCATCCGTTACTGTCAGCTCCATCAGAGTCATGATGATAGTTGGTGCATCCTCTGTTCCGTCAGGCATCACTACGACATAGTATTTGCCGTTTTCAGTCATTTTGATCTTGGCAACTCCGTTTTCATCGGTTTCGCTGCCTTCAATAGGAGTCAGCTCTCCTGTTTTCATGTTGACTGTTGCCAGTTTGACATGGTTAAGAAGCTCACCGTCTTCTTTCATTCTGTCCGCATCGCCGTATCTGTTAGCCTTTACGAAGTATTTGATTCCTTTGACCTTAACAGACGTTTCCTTATTCTGCTGAATGGTCAGTTCACTGATATATCTTCCGCCTTTTTCCAGCCATGAATACTCATCCTTTGCACCGTTCTGTTCAACGAAGAATTCCACAACATCTCCATCAATGGGATGAATGACATTGATCGGATAAAAGTCGATGTTCTGTCCGCAAGGATATTGCTGCCCCGGAAGACGTCCGTTAACTGCAAAATCAAAGTTGTAGTAGTTGCCTTCTTTTTCGAACATCTTGTTTACAACCACTTTACCGCTGCTGCTGATCCCAGTTCCCAGATAATTTCCAACGGTTGCAGGTGTAAATTTATCACCATATGCCAGCTCGTGAGCTCTGATAAGCACGTCTATGAGAGAAACTGTATCACCGTCGGTGTAAGAATCTTCACCTGTGAATCCGTACTTGTCAGACAGGTCTGATGAAACTTCTTCAGCAAGCTTTGGAGCGAACATAAATGCTCCGCTTTTCTGCGCCGTCAGCTGGACCTTCTTCTTATCAACTGTTTCAGCCTTTTTGCTGGCCCTTTTTGTTTTTGCTGCCGTTTTTTGTTCAGGCTCTTCGTTCTTCTGAGCATCATCCTGAACTGCCTGCTGAGTCTCTTTCTGAATCTCCTTTTCTGTTTCCTCTGGTTTATCAGAAATCTTATCTTTTCCGTTTTCTTTCTCAACAGCGTCAGGTTTATCCGGCACAGTCATCTCATTGTTCTGTGGCTCCCCTGTATCTGCTCCTGTCTCAGCAAACACACTTGCAGCCGGAGAAAGCGCCATGCACATTACGACCAGCAGAGCCAGTAGCCTTTTAGTTATAACATTTTTTGCCTTCATAATTCTCCTTTCCTTCATTCCTAAAGCAATTTTTTGCGTGATTTATCTCACAACAAAAGATGGCTACGAAAAACCATCCTTTGTATATATGAGCAATCTATTATTTTATTGTCACTTTTTTACCTGCATTCTTTTTCGTAAAGATCTTCTTATACTTCTTGACGTACTTTTTATTGACCTTCTTGCTGCCAACTTTGACCTGGATCTTTTTGACCTTTGATCCTTTGAGGCTGCCTTTGACTGACTTTTTCGTCAGTTTCTTTGTCTTGATCTGAAGAACTGTGATCTTTTTGTACGCTTTGAAGGCGTTCTTCGCGATCTTTTTGACCTTCTTGCCAAGTACGAATTTGGTCACATACTTTGAAGAACCTTTTGCCTTTGCTACAGCTTTGGCAAGAGCCTTGGCATTGACAGTCTTGACATTGACTGTGACTGTCTTGACCTTCTTCATAGCAGCTTCTTTTGCTGCCTCTTCAGCTGCTTTTTTCTTAGCTGCCTCTTCAGCCGCTTTTTTCTTAGCTGCCTCTTCAGCCGCTTTCTTGTCTGCTGCTGCCTTATCAGACTTTGCTTTTTCAACAGCAGCCTTAGCATCTGTTACAGCCTCTCCAGCTTCTTTTATCTTATCCGGGTTGCATGTAATTGCTGCTTCTTTTTCAAGTTTTTCCGCTGCAGCCAAATATTCATTCGGATCACCTGATTTTGCTGCATCTACTGCAGCCTTAGCTTTCTTATAAGCTGATTCGCCAAATGTAATACGATCCTGAGTCTTGGCATATTTTGCCGGAACCTTCTTCTTGCATCCGTACTGCAGATACTGTGCGACTACATCACGCACGAGTATTCCATTGCCATTGTTTAGATATTTTGCTCCCTCATTCTTAGCAAACTTGAATGTTCCGTAGGTATCAAGACCATTTGCGATCACCATATTATCTGCCACTACTGCATATGTGGCTTTTGGATCGAAGGCCTTACCGCCGATCGATGTTATCGAGACACGGTTGTAGGAATCTGCAAGATAATAATACTTTCCGTAAGTTCCATCCCCATTCTCACCCTTTGTCTTCGATTTGTCGTATTCCTCATCTAAATCGATGTTATATGTCATCCCTGCAACATGTGGGAACGCATTCGATGGGTTGTCATAGTTAGCCTCTTCGAGTGATTCGAGAAGCTGCTCACCTGTGACATATAGTATGCCGACACCGGCAGGCGAATACGGAAAAGCATTAAAGATATCATCATAAACTATATCGCCGGTATGGATAGTCTTACGTATATTGCCTCCGTTCTGGATCGCTACGATAGGAACATCCTCGTCTTCAAAACCTTCAAAGGCATTCTTTGCATACCAGAGCAGTGCATCTGTTACCAGATCGCCCATCTCAGATTCTTCATATCTATGCTTTGTGTTCTTTCCGACAAGAGTTACATTCGAACTTGCGATCTTAGGATCTGCGTTTTCTTTTACTGTATCTGCAATGTCCTCGACTTCGGCATCAGCATCAGTCTTTGAAAGATCCAGAGACACTTCTTCCACAGCCTTTGTCTCGTTGTCTATGACCAGCGCTCCGGTTTCTTCTTCACCTTCTGTCGAAGCCTGGATAGTGCAGTCTGCTCCTGCAACTTCTTCTCCGTCATTGGAAAGTCCAACAATGACATCAGCGCCTTCCGGCAGTGCCGTTATGTCTGAAACAGAAAGCCCATTACCTAATCCATCCTGAAGAGTGTCAAGCCCAAAGCTGTCTGTCTGTGCTGCAAAACCGATTCTCTTTGAACCTTTTTCCAATACACAGTTCGGTTCAAACGAAAACAGTTTTTCATTCGGGTCTTCTGTTGTGGTTTCCGCTCCGTCAAGCTGTGCGGCAGAAGTTCCTGTTATATTCGAACTGATCACTTTGAATGCTGCGGGATCTCTGGCCGGAAGAGAGCCTTTGACGCTTCCGTTTCCGTTCTTTGCATATTCAAAATCAGTCGGCACACCTTCATACAGCATTTTCTGAGTATAGTATTTTGTAAAATTCCCATGCCATTTCTGTCCTGTAGAAGCATCCCCGTAAGCGAATTCGTATGCTCCCATGGCTGCTACATCATAACCGGCAGCGTCCATCAGATCATAGATCGCCTCACCTCTTGTAGAGTTGGCATAAGTTTTGCCCTGCAGGTAGTTTCCTGCATCTACCAGATAGACATCTGCGCCTTTCGCTTTAAAATCTTTCTTTGCAGCGGCTACTTTAGGATAGACATCCACATCACCGCGAAGGTTTCCGGTGTAGATCACTACCGTCTTTCCAGAATAATCCTCAGACTCTCCAGCTGCGAAAGCCAACTGGGGGATCATCGTAAGGACCAGTGTCAAAGAAAGAACCAGACTAAGAACCTTTTTCATTTTCCCACTTTCTCCTTTCGGTAATAATAGCTTTTTCATAGATTCAGAACTGTACATAAAAAAACAGCACGAATCATTATTCATGCTGTTATGATATTTGTACGCCTAGTTGCCTGCAAGCCCCATAGGGGGTTATTATTCATAGACAGATCCACTGACACCAAGTTCGCTTCCGGCTTTATCAAGATCTATTTCTTCAAACCAGCTGGGATATATCGCTTTTCCCAAAGCCAGCGTGTAGAATAATCTTTCATGATCATTGCCATTCACTGCAGAAGATGGAACAACTAATATCCTTCTGTCAGGGAATCTTTCTGCCATTGATGACTTTATGGAAGCAGCCTGGGAAGGGCTACCTTTGCATTTGATGATTGCTGCAGGATTGCGACCCTCTATCCATTCATCTGTGACAGTAGTGTTGCTGCCTCTATTTCGCGCGCAGTTGCCTATCTTGGCATCTGAAAGAAGGCTGCAGGATGTGGTTGTCTTATTGTCATCGAATTCAATATAACAATCCACCACCTGACAAGCATACATGGATTCATATATCGTAAGACGCATCGAAGACCAGTATTTGTAAGGATTGTATTCCCAATGAGCATAAAGGGTCTGATTTCCTTTCTCCTTATATTCATCATTCTCACTGATTTTCTGTCCGCCATCTTTCTTTGTGAACCATCCGAGAAAATCATTGCCTGTCTTTACCGGCAAAGGCATATTACCATAAGCACTGCCTAATGAAATCTCCCTTGTCCTCTCTCTGTTTTTGATCCTTCCATCACAAGGATCGAAAGTCAGTGTATATACCTCTTCATTTTTTCCACTACTGTCTGCTGCTTTTGTCCAGTGTGCATATAGTGTGTGCTCACCTTCAGGAACGATGCTTTTTTCTGTTACAGCAGTGCCGCCATCCTTTTCCGTATACCACCCGGTAAATGTATGATCATCTCTTGTGGCATTCGGAAAAGAGCCATACTCTTTACCTGACGTATACTCTCTGCTGTCATCGTTTGCAGGCACGCATTTACCTTCATTTGGATCGAATGCAACCAATACTTTACTTGCTCTTTCTTCAATCGGATCACCTTCGGCCGGATCACTTTGACCGGATTCTCCTGGCTGATCGCCACCGGGTCCATCTCCGTTTTGGCCTTTCTTTTTTCCGCCTTTTGTTCCGTTGCTGTTATCTTTATCGCTATTGTTGTTTTTAGATTTTTTCTTTTGATCTACTTTTGCATCTTTTGTATCATTATCATTAGACCCCTTAGACTTTTCTTCGCTTTGCTTTTTTTCTTCCTTCTGTTCTTCTTTCTTTTCCGGCCGCTTTTTATTCTTCATCAGGGATTTTACAGCTTCTTTCAGATCCAGTTCATCTCTCCTCTTTTCATAATCCGCTGCCATTGTTCCGGTCTTGTCGATAGTTTCCCGATCCGCATCGGCTCTGTTGGTTATTCTGTCTCTGCATCCGGAAAGGCACACTAACATGGCGGCCATGATCAGCACGCATATTATCATCTTGATTATTCTGTTTACCCTTCCGGTGGCATTGCCTTTATTCATTTTGGTATCGCCTTTTTCGATTTGACTACAAGTATTAAACATCGATTCGCTTAACTGCATCGTGCATTGAAAAAGCTTTGTCGCATATCACAGAGCCGTTACAAATCTGACTTTCAGTTTGTCTCGCATACCCATCCTGCTTTTCACATCTGCGATGGTTCTATCCATGAACAGTTTCATGCCGGCGCGATCTTCTTCATTGAATACATGATCGCTATAAGCTGCTTCCTTCCATCGCTCTAGCATCAGCGAATACTCATCCGAATACTCATCCGAAGTCATTTCCTTCACGCTTTGCTGATAGTCGGCGAAGGGAATATTTGCGCTGCCTAGACCTGCAGCCTGCAGCCACTTAACCGCATATGGGAACATTGCCCGTATCGCCTGGCCCGGATCTTGACTATCCAGATCCTTTCTGTTCTTCTTTCTCTTTTTTTCCAAACGGTCGTGTATCACGGCGGGGATGAACAGGATCATGGCAGTCAGCAATATGAGACCCAATACGATCCATATCTTCATGTACTTCTTTTCATTATCCGCCTGCCGGTTCTTTTTTGCACTTCCCTTTCCTTGCCGGTTTTCTTTGTTATTTTTCGATTCGCTACTAGCCTTTTCATTTCCCTGTATGCTGACCGTACTGGTTGCCAATTTGTCTCTTAGGTTTTCGTCTGCTTTGGATATGCTTTTGAATTCTCCCGGAGAAATCGCTACCACTATCACGAAAGCTAGTACTCCTGCTATCATCACCGGAACCATTGATTTGGATCTACCGCTGCATAGCACCGCCGCAGCTGATACCATCATCACTCCGCCGCAAATAACATTAGGCAGCAGTCCGAAAAATGCCAAACTGATCAAATCGGCAATACATATCAGGCAGCTTATCCAGCGCATTATTCTCATCGGGATGAAGGACAGTATTGCTCCTGCCGCAGTTCCCATCCAAAGGGCCGCATATCTCATGCATAGAATATATGAACCCGGATCTCTTGCGATCTCAAATTTGTCATACAGATATGCCTGGCTCTTTTCACTGGCGACATATAGATTGTTTACCAAAAGACAGATGCCGTCTATTATTTCACTGTGCCATATTATAATAGTCACTGCCGCTGCCACAGCTGTTACTACAGAGAATGCTATAGCCCCTTTTTTGCTGCCGGATCTGATCAGATTCGGCAGTGCAAAGGCCAAAGGCAGACCTATGGCATATTGTAATACCGTCCTTGTACCTGTCATCATGATCAGCATACAAAAGGTTGCTGTCAGCAGCATGGTACATGAAATTATCAGGAATATACTTTTCCCGTTTTCCCCCTTGCCTGTTATATCTTTTGTTTCAACCTTTTCGTTATAGTCCATTCTTTCGTTTCTTTATATTGCGATCGATGCCAGTGACTGCTCATAGTCTTTCGCATCAAATCCAGTCACTTTTATTCCTTCTATATTCATCAGGCCTGACGCATCACATATCAACGCTGTAATGGAGCTTACCGATGCCATATTGCTGATATCCGACGGAACTACGGCACCTACAGTCACTATATAAGCATACCGCATGCTGCTAGCACTACCGCCTTTCCCAGGCACCTTCCCACTGTGATGATCATTATATTTGCTATCATCTTTTCGTGCAGGTACAGCAAGATATTCTTCTGCAGCCAATGATGCCTGGATCTTGTCGCTGATTTTTCTCACTTCAGGTCTTCTGCTATCAGGATCCATCCATCCAATGGAAAAACTCATATCTTCATCCAGAGCTGCCTTTATCAGCGAAGCATATACCGAGGCACATGCATCCATGCTCTCATATCCGGTGTCCTCCTTTACAGAATCCAGGATTATAAGAAGATCATCCGTTACAGGAAGGCTCAGTTCCTTGACCAGCACTTTGTCTGTCTTCTCCGATAGCTTCCAATGGATATTTCTCACCGGATCTCCAGGTACATATTCCCGAATGCTGCGCACTTCTCCTGGGTCATTGCCCTGCATTATCCTTGAATATTTGTCGCTTTCGAGTATGGATGATGAACTGCTGCCAAAACGCAGACTCATCTCAAATTCTCTTGGCCCCAATACAAATGAATGCTTTAGAGATGTATTCATCTTTTTTCTGAACAGCTGCAGCGCGTCATATATATAGATCTCATCCAGACATATGTCGTGCCTTCCTATGTGTGCTGCCGTAAGGTTGACTGTAACCGTTTCTTCACTCTTGCCGCTTATATAAGCGGACCCTTTTGACTGGATCCATTCTCCTGTTCTGAGATTCTTTATGTCTGTAACTGTTTCTGCCATTGCTATGGGAATAACGCTGTTGTTTTGGCAGTTGAGCCTTATGAGCAAATGCCCATTTGCTTCGTCTTGTCCTGCGTATATATTTACATCAAGCTTTCTTCCGGATACCGAAAACAATACTGCTGAAGCGACGGGAAAACTGATCGCCGCCACCAGCATCGCCAGCGTTACCGTTCCATTGGAAAACAAATATGCGATGGCTGCTGCCAATATTATCCCTGTCCAGGCTATCCGTCTTTTCTTCATTCGTATTTACCCTGAAAACGGCATGCTCACTTTTTCCAGCAGGCCTGTCAGAACATCGCTGGGATCTTTTCCTTCCATTCTGGCCTTCTGTGACAGCAATATCCTATGGGAGCATACATCAATGAATATATTTCTAACATCCTCCGCAGTCACATAATCCCTTCCATCAACGAATGCGCATGCTTTTGCCATATGACTGATGGCTATTGCTCCTCTAGGGCTGACCCCAAGTTCGATCAAAGGATCTTCTCTTGAAGCGATGGCAAGCTCTGCGATATATGATACTATTTCATCTTTCATTGTCATGGACAGACAATAATTTTGCATCTTTACAAGACCATCCCTTGTGATTACGTTGCTAAGACCTGCATATGAATCTATTACCTGACGTTCCTTTATGATATCCATTTGGCTGGCAACATCAGGATATCCTATAGCAAGTTTCACAAGGAATCTGTCCAGCTGTGCATGAGGCAGCATCTGTGTTCCTGCTGTTCCTACCTGGTTCTGAGTGGCGATCACTATGAAGGGATCCTGCAGAGGATGAACCTTCCCATCTACCGTCACCTGCTTTTCTTCCATTGCCTCCAGCAGCGCCGCCTGGGTTCTGCTGGATGTTCTGTTTATTTCATCAGCCAGCAGCAGATTTGTATCATTGACTGTTCCTGGCATGTATACAAAAGAGGCCTTTTCCTTGTTGTATATCGAAAAACCGACTATGTCAGATGGCAGCACATCGGGAGTGAACTGGATCCTGTTGTAATCCAGTCCAAGAACACGTCCGAAAGCAACCGCCATAGTCGTTTTTCCCACTCCCGGCACGTCGTCCAAAAGGATATGCCCTCTGGCCAAAATACTCATGAGGACTTTTTTTATCACATCTTCTTTACCAATGACGACCTTCTCTATTTCGCTTATAATATCTGATACTTCTTTGTACATTGTTTCTCCTGGTATCTACTAGTTTATCCCGGTGTATCTCGGCGTCTGCCTACAGGTACTTTTCTAATTAAATCAAAATGGAAAATTATAGACAACCCCCTATGGGGGATATGAACGATTATGATTTTTCCATGCCAAAAACCAAAAAACTATAAATATCATTCATCGTTTTATGTGCATCCTTTCGCTACTTTTTTGTTCCGCTGACCTGATACATTTCCTCATTTGAAATCTTAACGTCTATATTAAAGTAAGGTCTCATTAGCTCTGCCAGTTCATCTTCTGAAATTAGTCCTATTGACACTTTGCTGGCAATCCCCTCATGATGCTTGTCGATTTTCTCCCGGCTCATTCCGTGAGCTATGGACAGCTTGCCTCCTGGAGCAACCAGCTCGGACAGCTTGCCAATGAGCCTCCCGGGATCGGGAAAGTGCGGAAAAGCATTATACACCATCACTCTGTCGTACTTAACGTCTCCCGGCATATCCTCGACATCCTGACATAATATCCGGACATCGGAGCTCTCGTATTTATCCTTTGCTATCTCCACCATTTTAGGTGAGATGTCCACCCCGGTAATCTGTGAAACGTTTCTGTCCATGTAGTATGGCACCAGCACGCCTGTCCCGCAGGCCACGTCCAGCACCGTCACACCTTCCTCTATCTCCGCATTATCAAATATGCGTCTTAAAATCTCATCATCCTTTATCATTTCCGCATCCCAGGTGGGAGCGCACATATCAAAGAATTCTCTCACGTCTTCCTTTTTCATTTAGTTTCTCCCTTCTATTTGCAGCTTAGGATATCTTTCGGGGATGAGCCTCCCCTTCATGAGCGCCATGATTATCGATGGAATAAATATGAACTGTATCAGGGTGCCCGGCCATGATGTGATTACATATCCGGATACCCACATTGCCATTGAGTATGTCCCTTGAGTGAATATCAATGCTCTGACAATGCCTGCTGCAATGCGGCCTAATACTATTGCCACAACCAGGCTTATGTAAAGATCGAGATATGTGTTCTTCGTATGCACCAGCTTCATCATCAGTCCTGCCACCAGTCCGTAAATCACAAGCTCCGTAACCATATTTGGCAGATAAGCTATTGGCGGCATACCGGTAAGGGCGCTTGAAATCACAGGGCCTGCGATTCCGCAGAGCAGGCCGTAACTCCAGCCGCAAATAAGTCCGCACATGAACACGGGTATATGCATGGGGCAGAATATGGAGCCTGCGTTTTGTATCCCGTGGAAAAACAGCGGGATTACATAGCACAAGGCTATACACACTGCACAAATAATGGATTTTTTGACACTTGTCATTTCGCTCATATTATTACCTCCAATGCGCAAAGTGCTGCGCAAGCTATTATCGACATGACCGAGAGCCGGTCCAGACTCTCCCTCGCTTTGGGCGTCCTGCCCTTTGCCCCTCTGTATCCACGGGACTCCATGGCCATGGAAAGTTCATCGGCCCTCTTGAATGATGACAGAAACAACGGGACAATCATAGGCAGCATGGCCATGGCCCTCTCACTCAGTTTTTCACTTTCGAAGCGAGCCCCTCTGGCAATCTGCGCTTTCTTGATTTTATCGCTTTCTTCTATGAGAGTGGGGATGAACTGCAGAGCCACAGAAAGAATCATGGCAACTTCCTCAACCGGCACCCTGATATATTTTAAAGGCTTTATAAGTGTTTCAATGCCGCTCATCAAACCCATTGTGGATGTTGTCTGAGTCAGCACTCCGCTGATTATTATAATAATCGCAATTCTGAACACAACATTCAGCCCTTGTATCATTCCTTCCTTAGATAATGTTATGAACCAGAATTTCCAAATAGGATTGTCCGACGAATAAAACAGTGAGTTCATAACAAAGATGACCGCAAAGAATGGTAGCATGCCCGCAATGGATTTAATCAGTCCTTCAATGGGCGTATTTGAATAGAGGACAACGCAAACAGTGAAGGCCACCATCGCCCCGTAACCGACTACAGTATTGGTAAAAATAACTGCAGCTATTATCAATATGAATGAAAAAAGTTTTGCGGAGGGGATAATATTATGAAGGACTGAGTCCCCGGGAATATATCTCCCCGCCATCTGGCGCATCATGTTTGATCTTCGCTCCTGTTATCATTGTTAAAGTGAACGCATAATTCCTTCAGCAATTCACTTTCGCTCATCACATCCTCAGACACATCTATTCCTCTGTCGCGCAGCATTCCCGCTATTCGGCCTGCCGTGCTGACGCTGATACCTGCCTCGTCAGCCTTTGGTCTGTCCATAAAAACGGTTTTTGTGTCTCCTTCTATTTCTATACGTCCATTGCTCATAACTATGGTTCTGTCTGCAAATCCGGCAATGGCGTCCGCATTATGGGAAATCATTATTATGGTCATGCCTTCTTCGTTTAAGTCACGAAGAAGCTTTAAAAACTTCTCTCGGGCGACAGGATCAAGTCCCGCAATGGGTTCGTCCAAAATGAGATATTTAGGCCTCACAGCCAAGACACCCGCAATTGCCAGTCTCCTCTTTTCTCCTCCGGATAATTCCAAAGGCGACTTGCTACCGACTTTGTCAGGGTCAAATCCCGTAATCTCAAATGCCCACCTTATGTTTTCGTCCTTTTCTTCGGGAGTCAGGTCGCTGTATTTAAGTCCGAAGGCTACATCTTTGTATGCCGTCGTTTCAAATAGCTGGACTTCGGGATATTGGAATACTATTCCCAACTTCTGTCTGAGCCCCGTCCTGTCGTAGCCTTCTTCGTCTATATCGATGCCATCGATTATGACATTTCCGTTAAGGGGCTTAATCAGACCGGCCATTATCTGAATCAGGGTGGATTTGCCGCAGCCCGTCCTGCCCATGAGTCCGATTTTTTCTCCTTCGCGAATCTCAAGGCTTACATTATTTAAAGCAGCGGCTTCAAATGGAGTCCCGGGCTCGTATATGTGAGTAATATTTTTTAGCTCAATCGACATATGGACTCCACCAATTCCTCTTCAGTTAGCGGGCAGCAATCAAGTTCAATGCCCCTTTTCTTTAATTCCAGGTATATCTGGGTGGCTATCGGAGGTCTGAGCCCCGAGCTTAGTAGCAACTCTTCATCTCCCAGGATATCTCTCGGTTCACCTGCCTTAAGCAGCCTGCCTTCCTTCATCAGCATCACTTTATTTGCGATATAGCATTCCTCCACGTAATGGGTGACCATCACTATTGTTTTATTTGACTCCTCGTTTAGTTCTTTTATGTAATCGAGCAATTCTCTTCTGCCTTCGGGGTCGAGCATGGATGTGGCTTCATCGAATACCAGTATGTCAGGGTCCATGGCCAGCACACCTGCCAGAGCCACGCGCTGCTTTTGCCCTCCGGACAATGTGTGGGTTAGCCTCTTCTCATATCCGTTCATGCCCACTCTGCTCAGTGCCTGCCTCGTCTTCTCACCGATTTCGTCCCTGGGGACCTGATAATTTTCCGGCCCAAAGGCGACATCGTCTTCGACGGCAGACGCCACAAACTGATTATCCGGGTTTTGAAACACCACGCCGATTCGCCTGCGCAGCTCCCAGACATTCGTTTCATTGTTTATTTCAATATCGGCAACAGTAATCCTGCCCTCCTGGAGTTTAAGAAGCGCATTAAAATGTTTGATTAGCGTAGATTTCCCTGAGCCGTTATGTCCGAGAACTGCAACAATATCGCCCTTTTCTATGTTCAGTGATATGTCCCAAAGAACCTTCGTAACTCCCAGATCGTATGAATAACCAACATTTCCGCATTCTATAATACTCATCGTATAATTCTATTTTTTTGACAGCCGCTCCACAACCCCCACCGGGGGATAGGGGCAATAAAAGATTGCGTTATAAGCAAAAAGAGACCAGCTAACTGCGGCCGATGTCAACGCAGCGCTGGACGCATTTTTCGTATAAACAATATCGTAATTGCATCGGGATGATACTTTAGAAACTATAATTTCTCAAAATCCGATGCCGGGTGCTTGCATATGGGGCATATGAAATCCTCCGGCAATACTTCGCCTTCGTATATGTATCCGCAAATCGTGCATACCCATCCTTTTTTCGGTGCATCCTCAGGTTTTGCATCCGAACCGGGACTCGGTTTGATGTTTGCAAAGTAATATGCATATGTAACTGATGGGTCAGCCGACAGGATTTCGCCGTCGGTCATATCTGCAATGAACATAGTATGGCTGCCAAGATCCACCGTCTCCACAACTTTGCCGGAGACAAAGGCATTGGTGCCATTGGTAATGTAAGCTATACCATTTTCAGCCCGTTTAAACTCTATTTCCGCGAACTTGTCCACGTCTCTGCCGCTCTGGAATCCAAAGTGCTGATAGGTGGCGAACTCAGAAGCTTCGGAGAGAAATGAAACATTAAACTCTCCCGTCTTCATAATCATATCGTGAGTGTAATTTGCTTTGTTTACTGCAATAGAAATACGCAGAGGCTCGCTTGCTGCCTGAATAGCCGTATTGATAATGCAGCCGTTATCTTTATCCCCATCCTTTGCAGTAAGGACAAAGAGACCATAACTGAAATTTCTCGTAACTTTAGAATCCATAATTAGCCTCCTCGATTTTCAACATTTTCAACACTTAACGTTCATCCAGTGGCACATAATCCCTATGCTCCTGTACACAGATGTATGCGGGACGCATGAGTTTTTTACCTGTAATGAGCTCCTCGATTCTGTGAGCTGTCCAGCCGGAAAGTCTGGCTGTTGCAAAGAGCGGTGTGGCTACGTCCGATGGAATGTTGAGACAACGATAAACGATTCCGGAATAAAGGTCCACGTTGGCGCACATGGGTTTTTCAACTCCCGTTACCGCTGTGTAAAGCTCCGGTGCACGCTTTTCGATATATGCGCACAAATTGTATTCGTCCTCCATGCCGCTTTGCTGCGCCAGCTTGCGGGCCATGTCTTTAAGAAGCATAGCCCTCGGATCGGACAGAGTATAAATGGCGTGACCTACACCGTAGATGAGGCCCGTTCCATCGTTGGCCTTACCCTTTAGAACGTTCAAAAGATATTCATCAACCTGACGCTCGTTAGTAATGTCGCTAACGTTTTCACGCAGGTCTTTAAGCATGTTTATAACTGCAATATTGGCACCACCGTGCTTCGGTCCTTTAAGGGAACCGACGGCTGCCGCTATTGCCGAATAGGTGTCTGTTCCCGACGAAGAAATCAGGTGGGTAGTAAATGAAGAGTTGTTACCACCACCGTGCTCGCACTGAAGTATCAGGCACAGGTCGAGAATCTTGGCTTCAAGATCCGTAAACTCCCCTGTTGGCCTGAGCATTCTGAGAATGTTCTCCGCCGTGGAAAGCTCAGGTATTGGGTAATGGAGATACATACTTTCATTTGCATAGAATGACTGCTTTGCCTGGTAGGCGTATGCGATAATTGCCGGGAAGTTCCCGATTAAATCTATAGACTGCCTGAGGACATTTGAAATGGATGTGTCGTCAGGATTGTCATCGTAACTGTAGAGAGCCAGAACGCTCCTGGCAATTTTATTCATAAGATTTGAAGATGGCGCCGTAAGAATCATGTCACGGGCAAAGCCCTGAGGCAGGTCGCGGCGCTGACCGATGAGTCTGCAGAATTCATCGAGCTGCTCCTTCGTGGGCAGGAATCCAAAATTCAAAAGGAAGGTAACCTCTTCAAAGCCGAAGCGGTCCTCCTTTATATAGCTGTTAACTAAATCCTTAATATTATATCCACGATAGTAGAGTTCGCCCTCAACGGCTATCTTATTTTTATTTTCATCTGTAGCGTATCCGACTACATTACCTATTTTGGTAAGGCCTACAACTACACCTGTGCCGTTGGCATTACGTAGACCACGCTTTACATTGTACTTAGGGTAAAGAGTGCTGTCTATCTCATCCACATTCTCAAGAGCATGAGACATTTCCGCAATGAAGTCCGGCTTTTGGGCCACGGATACTTTTTTCAGTTTCTTTCTTATCAGAGCCAAGTCAAATACCTCCTATAGCAAGAAATATCAGATGCTCTATTATATCACAACTAGCAGATTCTCGGTAGTCCTTCGCCGTAAAGCACATCCAGCACTCTGGTGGCGCCTAGAGGTGTCTTAATGTGGACGGCGCTTCCTCCTGCCTGCTCTGGCTCTGTTACTTCTGCGATAATTGCTGCGTCCTTTCCGTGTTCCGTGCCTCGCATGAGCTCAAGAGCTTTATCCGCCTGGTCTCCGGGAACGATAGCTATCATCTTACCTTCGTTACCCATGTACAGTGGATCCAGTCCCAGCATTCCGGAAAATCCTTTCACAGCCTCGCTTACGGGAACGGCTGATTCCTCCACGACGATTTTACAACCGGCGCTGTCTGCGATTTCATTGAGAATGGTACCCATTCCGCCACGGGTAACGTCTCTCATGGTGTGCACTTCAATACCTTCGCCAAAGAGTGCATCAGTTATATCTTTAAGGCAACCGCAGTCGCTCTTTATTTCGTTTTCAATTTCCATGCGGGCGCTCAGAATGCATGCATGGTGATCTCCCAGTGTTCCGGAAACGATTACTTTATCCCCGGGCTTGCAGTTTGCTGCGCTCACGTCCCGGCCTTCCGGGATAATTCCTATTCCCGTAGTGTTAATCATGAGGCCGCCGCTACCTTCCACAACCTTAGTGTCTCCTGCAACGATTTTCACACCGGCCTCCCGCGCCTGAGCAGCCATGCTGGCTACGACTCTGTCCAGGACATCTGTGTCCAGACCTTCCTCCAGAATGAATCCGCAGGTGAGATACTTTGGCTCCGCTCCCATCATGAGAATGTCGTTAACTGTGCCGCAGACGCAGAGCTTACCTATATCGCCGCCGCGGAATTCCACCGGCGTTACGACGAAGGAGTCTGTGCTCATTGCAATTTCTCCATCGGTCATTTTCAGTACCGCTGCGTCTTCCATCTTATCCAGCACATCGTTGGAAAAGTGTTTGCCGAATATTTCACTCATCAGTTCCTTGGAAGAGCTGCCGCCACTTCCGTGAGCCATTGTAATTTTCATGCTAATCCATCCTTTTATCTGTTTCTAAACCATATGCCGCAGGCCCCTTCCGCAGAGACCATGCAAGGACCGTAAGGATCCATAGGTGTGCATCCCGTGCCGAACATGGGGCACTCTCCAGGATTAATTCTTCCTGTAATTACATCGCCGCATCTGCAGGAATCGGGAAGCTCCATGTCCGCATCCAGACCCATGGACCCGCCATCGTACTCGGCGTACTTGCCGGTGAGATACATTCCCGAGCCCGGGATTACACCAAGTCCTCTCCACATGGCTGGACCTGCTTCAAAGCAGCGAGCGAGAATTTCCTGGGCCTTCACGTTGCCCTCATCCCGGACAGCGTTGCGGTAAAGATTGTCCACCTTCTTATTTCCGCTTTCCAGCTGGCGGACGATATCGTATATTACAGCCAGGAGCTGCTCAGCTTCAAAGCCGGCAACTACGAAGGGCTTATTATACTTTTTAGCCAGCTCCTCGTAAGCACGGCTTCCGATAATCGTGCTAACGTGACCCGGACAGATAAATGCATCTATTCCATCTTCATTGTCGCAGATCCATTCCAGGGCAGGAATAATTGTCTTCAGTGCCGTTACCAGCTTTATATTCTTTATACCCAGTCTCTCCGCCTGGTCTATCATCAGTGCGTAAGCAGGTGTGGTTGTTTCAAAGCCTACAGCCGCCAGGACGTAGGTAATGTCCGGGTTCTCCTGTGCCTTTTCAATTGCCTCAAAGGGAGAATACATCATATATACCTTGGCGCCCTCACCTTTAAGGTCGGAAAGGCTGCCGCGGGTTCCCGGCACCTTCAGCATATCGCCGAAGGTCATAAGCACGTGATTATCCTTCATTGCATACTCCGCACATTTATCTATGAATGCTGTGGGAGTAACGCAAACAGGACATCCCGGTCCGGAGATCAGGTGTATCTTTGGTGAAATAAGGCTCCTGATACCGCCTTTGAAAATTGCGGCAGTGTGAGTACCGCAAACTTCCATGAGCTTAATATCCGACCCATCGTATTCCTTAAGATATTTTATAATATCATCTATATTCATTTTCCATTTCCTCGATTTCAGCGAAAAGCTCTATGAGTTCTTCTGCCTTATCCTTATCCATGACTTCAATAGCGCAGCCTGCGTGAACCAAAACGTACTGACCTACCTTGGCATCGATTATGCCTGTGTTGACATTTACAGTACTTCCCGAAAAGTCCACCTTGGCCATGTCGCCGTCAAGGGACAATATTTTTCCCGGAATTGCTACGCACATTTTCCTTCCTCCTACTTATTCTTCTTCAGGAATTTTGCACACGTCTACCCAGTCAATAGCGCCGGAGCTTTCAAAGAGTTCATCGTTTGTCAGCTCAATTGCGCTGGCGTCCGTTCCCGCTGCCGGGAAAATGGTGTCGAAACGCTGCATGGATACGTCTGCATAAACCTTGACTCTATCCGGCTGAGCCAGAGCGAAAGCGCATACTCCGCCGATTTCATGTCCTGTGTATTCCTTTACTTCGTCCGGTGAGAGCATGCTTGCCTTGCCTCCGAAGGTTCTCTTAAATTTGCCGTTCTGGATTTTCGTGTCTCCTGCTGCCTGGATTATTATGCAACCGTCTTCATTCTGTGGATCCTTGAATGTAAGGGTCTTGCAGATACGTGCGGGAATAACTCCTACTGCTTCTGCTGCCAGTTCAACTGTTGCGCTGGATACATCAAATTCCTTAATGCGATCCTCCAGGCCAAACTTCTTCATGTGCTCTCTAACCTTTTCTGTTGTCATTTTGTTATCTTCCTTTCTTTTTCATAGATGCTATGTATGCCTGCCCCAGGGCTATGCCGCCGTCATTTGGGCTGACCGATATATTGTAGAAGGTTTCAAAGCCACTGGCTCTCAGCCTCTTCAGGGCTTCCTCCATAATTACTTTATTCTGGAATGTACCACCGCTCAGTGCCACCTTCCTTGTACCCTTTATATCCCGGATTTTCTTGCACTGATCGAGAATCATATCTACGATCTGGAGGTGGAACTTCAGGGCCAGTTCATCGACTTCCTCGGCTACGGGATTGGCAAGGGCTCTGGCTGCCGCATCCTCCAGGAGCATGGCGCACTGTCCCTCGTAGCTGTTGTAGTCACAGATGCCCAGCATGGCCGCAACCCCATCGAAGAGTCTTCCCATACTTGAGCTTTCTATTACATTGATACCACCGGCAAGGGCTTTCTCGGTAAACTCAAGCTCGTACTGATCCATGGTGCCGTAAATTTTGGCGTATTCTATAAATGGAGTAAGGTCTACGATTATCTCGTCCCCTTCCGCTCCATCCCGGTAGTCTCCGACTTTCTCACAGGCGTGTATGTAACTTAGAGCCGACTTCCAGGCTTCCTTCATGGAGGAATCTCCGCCGATCATCTTCACGTATCTGAGATGACTCATGCGTTCAAACTCGCTTCCCTCGCAGTATAGGAATTCGCCGCCCCATATTTTCCCGTCGGTGCCGTAGCCGGTGCCGTCAAAGCTTACGCCGATTACGCCGCCTTCTATGTCATGCTCCGCCATTACGCTGGCAATGTGAGCATGGTGGTGCTGCACCTGGAGAAGAGGCACTCCGTGTTTCTCGGAATTTTCCTGGGCCAGCTTTGTGGTGTAATAAAGTGGGTGCATATCACACACAACCATCTCAGGCCTTATGCGGAAAAGCTCTTCCATGCGGAAGACGTTTTCCATAAACATATTCTGTGCCTCCACTGTATCCATGTCGCCGAAGTACTGGCTCAGGTAAGCGAAGGGACCCTTGGTGAGACAGAATGAATTTTTCAGTTGAGGGCCCAGGGCGATAATCTGTCCTTCCCCGCCGTTCATGTAAAGGGGCACCGGAGCGTAGCCCTTGGATCTTCTGATCATCTGGGGCTGGCCGTCGATTACCCTTACAACCGAATCATCCACGCTGGTCTTTATTTTTCTTTCATTGTAGAACATCTCCGCAATGAGAGGCTGTCTCTCCATGAAAGCGCTCATTTCTTCGTCATCCTTTATAATGGGCATGCCGGAAATATTTGCGCTGGTAAAAATGAGAGGTCCTCCGAATTTTTCCAGGAGAATATATTGAGCTCCCATGCTGGGCAGGAAGGCGCCGATGAATCTGCTCTTTGCAAATTCGTCATAATTGCGGATTTTAATGTGCTCCATATCTGACCTGGTCTTTCTCTCAAGGAGAACTATTGGTCTCGCTGAAGATGTCAGGAGCTTCTCTTCCACCTCATTGACGTAGCAATACTGCTTTATTTCCTCAATGTCACGGAACATTATGGCAAAGGGTTTCGTCTCTCTGCCTTTTATTTTTCTAAGTGCATCCACCGAGTTGTCGCTGAATGGATTGGCCACAAGATTGTATCCTCCGACACTCTTAAATGCTATGACTCTGCGCTCTTTCAGCAGTGCCGCAGCCTTTTCAAGCTCAGTCTTCTCCGTATCCGGAGTGTCACAATTCAGCTTGAATGTCATCTGGGGGCCGCAGTCGTGGCATGAAATAGTCTGGGCATGATACCTTCTGTTATGAATGTCCGTATATTCACTTTCGCACATTTCGCACATGGGGAATTCGGACATTGAAGTGTTCTCTCTGTCGTAAGGTATCTTGTCTATAATCGTGTATCTTGGACCACAGACCATGCAGCTGATAAAGGGATGTTCGTATCTTACATTGTCCTTGTCCCTCATTTCCGCCAGACAGTCCGGGCAAATAGCCAGGTCTGCCGGAATCATTGCAGCTTCATCATCCCCCTCATCACTGCTGATAATAGTGAATTCGGAGAAATTGCGGTCTGTCACAGTCTTTCTCGACATGTGGACTATCTCCGCAGGTCTGGGCTTTGTGCGGAAAAGCTCCCGCACAAATTCATCGATTCTCTTCTGTGAATCGGTAACGTTAATTTCAACGAGACCACCAATGTTTCTGACCTCGCCTTTTATTTTCATCTGTTCTGCCAGTTTGGCAACGAAGGGTCTGAATCCAACACCCTGGACAATCCCCCATAATTTAATATGTTGGGTAACTTTTCTAGCCATGGTGGTGATGATGCTCTCCTTCGTGGTGATGCTCTTTTATTTCAAGTTCGCTTGCGCGTTTGGCGAGCCACTCAGCTACTTCCTTGTATCCTTCACCTGTCTTGCTGGACACCTTGAAAACAGGTACGTCTTTATTGAGAGCACGCACGCCCTTCATGTAGAATTCCTCATCAAAGTCCAGATATGGCATCAGGTCCACTTTGTTGAGAACAATAATGTCCGCTTTTTCAAAAGCCAAAGGATACTTGTACGGTTTGTCACTGCCTTCTGTAATGGTGGAAATGAGCATCATTACGTGCTCACCTATTGAGAACTCGGCAGGACATACCAGGTTTCCTACGTTTTCTATAAAAAGAATACCGCGCTTCGAAAGATCCATGTGATCTATTGCATGGTCAATCATAGGTGCATCAAGATGGCACGCACCATAAGTGTTAATCTGATAAGCGTCGATACCCTTATCCTTCAGGTCAACGGTATCTATGTCGGACTCAATATCACCTTCTATTACGTAAGGTTTTATTTCCTCCGGCAGATGTTTGAAAATCCCCTTGAGGGTTGTGGTCTTGCCTACACCGGGAGCTCCCATTTCGTTTACCACCAGAATGCCGTGGGCACTCATGTGCTCGTTTACATGATCGGCAATGTGGTCGTTCTCGTCGAGAATCCCCGCCTGCATATCTAGTTTTCTAATATCGTGCATTTCTACCTCCAGTGTTATTCAACCTCTATGCTATCGATGTAAAATTCTTTTCCGATTTCCGATGGCTGTCCATCGGCTCCGCACTTGGGACATTCGAAACTCAAAGGTTTCTTTTCGAAGTAGGTGCCGCACTCAGGACATTTCAGTTTGGGAGTGACTCTCTCAATATCTATTCTCGCTCCGTCGCATACCGTGTCCTTGCCTATGACATCGAAGTACATGTTTATAGACTCGGGGACGTATCCGCAGTAATCGCCGCAGACCAGCTTTATGGATCTGACCTTGCTGGCTCCCGCTTTTTCACATTCCTCCGTTGCCATTTTTATAATATGTTCCGTTATGGGCAGTTCGTGCATTTTCCATCTTCTCCTCTATCCGTTTTGCGAACCAGTACATTATATGCCTTTTACCCAGAAAGTACAATAGAAAACACTAATCACTACGCTTACGGTATAAATAAGCTATAAGCACACTCCCGTGAAGAGCTTCTGCAAAAACCAAAAAACTGTGTCCGTTTGGCCACAGTCCTTTGGTATATGAAATGTGAATAAGAAAG
>DFGY01000104.1 GCA_002372505.1 Firmicutes bacterium UBA3738 | reverse complement strand
CCAAATGCTTAGTGCAACAGCCCCGTTTTAGTTTACGTTCCTAATTATGTTTCAAGCGTTTCAAAAAGCCTGTCCCCGTGAAACGCTCCTTCCATTATCTGGCCATTCTATATATTTCTGCGAAGTCTTCTTCATAGAGCATTTTTGCCGATCCACGTGAGCCGCCTACTGCCTTGGCGCAGCCTGCTGCCAGCTCGGCTATTTGCTCGTCCGTTGGCTCGATGCCCAGTTCCTTCATATTAACAGGCATGTCGATAGCGTGGTAGAATTCTTCCATTGCAGCGATTCCCGCAAGAGCTACATCGTCGTCGCTCATTCCCGCTTCGCGCTTAACACCCATGACATTCTCGGCGTAGCGAACGAACCTGTGCATACAGTCTTTGTAGACGTACCGCGCCCAGCTGGGCCATACCGCCGCCAGGCCTGCGCCGTGAGTCACGTTGAACATTCCGCCAAGCTCGTGCTCCAGCATATGGGAAACGAAGTCGCCGCCGACGCCGCCAAGACCGGTCAGGTCATTATGGGCAAGACTTCCGGCCCACATTATTTCCGCCCGGGCTTCGTAATTCTCCGGCTCGTCCTTGAGAATCTTCGCGTACTTCATTACCGTGCGCAGCAGCCCTTCCGCGATTTCATCCGTCAGCTCCATGTTGCCGCCGTTGACGAAGTACCTTTCCATGGTGTGCATCATAATGTCCGTGCAACCGGAAGCCGTCTGGTAAGCCGGCAGGGTCATAGTGAATTCCGGATTCATTATTGCGAATTTCGGCCGGGAAAGATCGTCATCGTAAGCGCGCTTCTCGCCGGTTTCTTCATTAGTAATGACGCAGCTGTTGCTGGTCTCGCTTCCCGCTGCGGAAATGGTCAGCACCGACGCCACCGGGAGGCAGCCTTTCGCGCTTCTCTCGTGAGCGAAAAGCTCCCACACCTCATTGTCCGGATCCGCCATGGCGTACCCGATAGCCTTACAGGAATCGATGACCGAACCGCCGCCAACAGCCAGGAGAAAGTCCACGTCGTTTTCCGTGGCTAGCTTTACGCCTTCGCGCACCTTCCCCAGATGAGGATTGGGAACAACGCCGCCCAGCTCAACATGGAAAATCCCTTCATCATCGAGAATCTTCTTTACCTTATCTATAAGCCCTGACTTCAGCGCACTCTGGCCGCCGTAATGAATCAGCACCCGCGTGCCGCCGAAAGCCTTCACCTGCGCCCCCAGCTTGTCCAGAGCTTTCTTGCCGAATATAACCTTCGTCGGTGCATAATACTGAAAATCGAACATCTTCCTACCACCTTTCTTCCCTATTTAACCTATCGCTTTAACTCATTATATCACACCCCCCGTTTCACGGGGACAGGCTTTTTGATCCACTACAACCAGCGGAATTCGCAACCGTTTTCAACAAAACTTTATCTCCGCAATTAGTGAAATAATTCTTAACGATTTTTAAAGATCGCTCCGGCATTCTTGCGTTCTATACGCTAGTTTACTAAGAAGTAAACTCAATCGCCTTACAAATATTTTCAGGGATTTCATTTTGAAATAGTCAGTGAAATATTTTTCAACGATTCTGCTTTTTGAGATGAAATAGAGACATTTATCGCTTCGCCTTTACACCTAAAAATTGGTGGTGTATGGCGACTGACTTGACAATTGGAACAAAAGCTGTAAATGTATAAACTCCTCTGCTAAAATCGTTGAAATTTCAACTTTTTCTGCACCTTCTACCTTCACACACGCTGGTTATCTTTTGAATTTAATGTAATTTATTTACAGTAAAACGCCAATATTTTTGTAATCTCAACAATTGATTTACGTTATATTTGTGTTATTATTAAGATGTCAAAAGAAAGACAACTATCTATCCCTAATATATAAATACCCCCTATATCTAAAACAGGACGCGAAGGCGTCCTGTTTTAGTTTTTGCGCGCGACAACCTACGACGCAGCACCTGCCTTTCCGATTGACACTACTTATTTTTCTTTGTACCATATACTCAAGCTTATTTCACTTTACTTAAAGGAGGGATTCACTATGAACTCAAAGACAAAGGCTATTCGCGTACTGGCATTGCTTGGTATTTTTGCAATGTCAATTTTCGTACTTGCGGCTTGCGGCGGTAACTCTGAAGAGAAGGCTTCTTCCGCTCCGCAGGAAAGTTCTGCTTCCAGCGCTGCTTCCAGTTCATCAGCCGGCGGCAACGAACCGGCCAACTGGTACCAGGCCGTACTCGACGACGAGAATACAGCGAAGGACTTCCCATATTACAAACTCGTTGACATCGATCAGGACGGCACGGACGAACTGTTCCTTTCCAGCACTGAGAAAGATTTCATCGGCGCAGAAGACAAGGCTAAAATAGTTGGCCTGGTAGACGGCAATCCTACCGACCTTAAAGAAATCGGCGGCGTTGCTGGCGAAAGCTTCAGCTATCTCGCTGCAGACAAAGCGCTTTATTACTTCTCAAGACTCTCCGGCGAAGGTCATTACGTCGTCCTCAATCTGGAAAACGGCAAGTTAGTTGAAAAGCAAAAGTTTGATACTTATGCCCAGAATCACGATCCGAATACCGGCGATAACAAAGACGCCACTTACTATATAGATGACAACGAAGTAACAGAAGACGAATACATGGCTCTTTACGAGAAATACGAAAGCGCCGAGAAGATCACATATAGCAAAGACGGTAAATAGTATATAAACTCCAAAACAAAACGCCGAGACAAAACTCGGCGTTTTTTAATCTTCTTCTCACTCTTTCGGCATGTTTATAATCCGAAACCTTTTCTTGACATCTATGAACTGGTCGAGTAACATAATAACAAGGAAATGGGTTTTGTGTCCGGTAAGCCCTACAGGCTGAGGGAGTTGCTCGTTTCTTTTTTTATGTCCAAAATGTCATATAGGTACATCTTTTTGTTCGAAGCATGACGCACTAGCATCGACGCATGGAACACATTGTAGCGTTCTACTCCACCATCTTCGCCATAAACCGGAAGCGCGAATCTAGAGTCATAACGGTACCAACCATATTTCGCATCTCGAAGATGTCTTTTATCGTTGTTCTCTCTAAATTTCTTTCCGACAGCAATCTCAAGCAATTCAGGGATCCCTTGCGCAGCATTAGCCTTAGCTTTTGCAGCAGCACCTCTCAGTTTGTAAGTGTATCTTGAGCCAGAATATTCATCAGGAAGATCTTTGCTGATGAATAATTTATCTTCCGTCTCTGCAATCGTAAAAGAATCGCCAACATATCTACCCAGGTATGCTTTGACATCATCCCAGTTAATGGATCTTTTCCCTTTGAATCGGATGTCGTCAATCACTACTATTTTGTTACCATTATCATCCTTAACTACAGTCACATTCCTACTCATGAGCGCTTACTACAACAATACACTTCTTAGATTCATCAAAATATTCTTTTCATTCGGCCATTTTCTCCAGTTCCTCAATTGTTTTGATTACCACATCGCCAGACTTTATCTGCTCATCGGCACGCAAAAGTTTGGCTAAATATCTAGCGTTCCTAAGTGCCTTTTCCATTTGGTTGTACTTTTCCAAACTAATCATAACAACGTTCCGTTCTTCTTTCCTGGTGACAATTAGAGTCTCATCTTCATCGCACACTTGGTCGCAATAATTTTTAAACTTACTCCTCACAGTCGAATAATTTGCTGCTAACATTTCCTATTCCTCCAATCCAAAATTCCCAATTATATTGTACAATTTATCGTACTAATTTTCAACAGTATTTTGTACATTTACGTACTTCAAAAACCAAAACACCGCTGGCCCTGCGCCATTGCGGTGTTTTTTCTATCACACATTTCTGGATTTCAATTATATTCGGCCATCAATTAATCAGATCCGTTATGCAGCCGGCCAGGCCGCTTGCTGCCGCGGTGAGAAAACGTTTATCTCTGCTAATGATGCCTAAGGTCCTTGCTCCGAAGGGAACTATAGGGTAAACGCTTAGTCCCGTCAAGTCGCAGCAGGAAAGGGACAGCTGCGCGAGAATTCCCGCACCCAGGCCGCACCTTACCATGGACGTTAACGACGTGTTTGTAATGGCCGTATTTCTCACGTCCACGCTGACGCCCTGGCCTTCGAAATATTCTTCTATATCCACCTCATCGCCGTTAGGCTGGAAGATAAGACGCATCTTGGCCAGCTCTTCCACAGTGATATGGTCCCTGTTTTTCGGCCGGAATTTGTCCGGCACTACGCAGACGATTTTGTCTTCGTGAAGGGGAATGAACTGGAGCGGCGTCCCCAGGTTCCTGATGGAGGAATGGGAAACGATGGCCAGATCCAATTCGTGGGAAAGAATGGCATTGATGATGTTGTTATACCCATCTTCCCGCACGTTCACCTCGATGTCCGGGAATTCTTCCCGGTAATTCTCAAGAATTCTCGGCAGCCAACTCACTGCCACGCTATCGATAACGCCGAAGTTCACCTCGCCAACCCTGGCGCCGTTTATCTGATCCACACGCTTTTCCAGCATGCCGGAGGAAGCGATTATTTCCGAAATATATCCTTCCACCTGACGCCCGCTGTCAGTAAGCGTTACCTCTTTTTTACCACGCACAAAAAGCCTGAAGCCGAATTCATCCTCCAGCTTGGCTATAGTGTGGCTGATTGCGGAAGGTGTAAGGTCGAGAGCCCTGGCAGCACGCGCAAAACTCCCTTCCCTTACGACTGTATTAAAAACTTTATAAGAATACAGTGACAACGCACCCTCCTATTTATAAGTTAGAATGATGAATATATGTTCAACATTAATCTATCACATGATTAAGTTGAATTCAAGGAAAACTTCGCAAAAGGCTCCATTTAGACACTATTATTCGCTCATTTTCGCATTGTATATCAAATATTCATTCAACTTTTATCGATATAAAACGAACTTCACTTCATGTTTAAGCCGTGCTATTGTCAAATCACAAGATAAACGACATCGTGGCAAGAGCCTTCTGGCCGAAAATCGGCATCAACGAAGACTAAAACGTTTCACGCGTTTCACGGGGACAGGCTTTTTGTTTCAACATAAAACGGCGAACAGCTCGCCGTTTTTTAAATGCAATATTCGTTCCGCAAAAGCGTTTCAAAAAGCCTGTCCCTGTGAAACGCTTACAGCATTTTCCTTCCCTGGCTCAGGAGTTTCAGGAACATTATGTAAGCGATTATGGAGATGACCGTTGTTCCGATTGCAAGGATGCCTTCAACTGTTGCCATTCCGTCGCCATTCAGGAGCAGCATAATTACACCCATAGCTATTACCAACAGGTAAATGAGAACGATCATCTTGATAGTTCTGTTGCCCAGCTCGCGAACCGGATCATTGCCAATGTTCTCGGCAATAGTTGCAACGCCGCGAATTATGAAGACGGTGACGGCCAGATCGCAGATTCCTTTTGCTACTGTGCCTAAGTCGGAAAGCCAGTCGATTCTTCCGTCAACGGCGCTCTGAATGATTGACGCTACAAGTCCGATAATCAGGAAAGTAAGCGCTTTCTTGAAGTTGCCATCATCCGACGAAGCCTTGGTGACTCCGAAGAATTTCATCAGAAATGCCGCCAGCGCACACAGCAGTCCCACTACCATCAGTATCATCGAGGTAGAGCTCACATCCTCAACAGTTGGGGTGTGCCACCTTTTATCGCTATCATTCCTACAGATATCATCATCATAATCGCCGCCGCAATTGATAGCAACTGGCCCATATAAATTAACGTGATGCCTCTCTTTGCATTACCGTATCCAAGATTTCCTTGATTTCCTTCCATTTTTCTTTCAATTTCCTTTCACTACTTTTTCATCATTTCCAATAACTTCACGCCCTTTTGACATGCAGGGCACATACATATTTTCTCGCCTTCCGCCTGAGCCTTCTCAGACTTCGCCAGCATCTTGTCTCGATGCTCACCCAGCTTTGCAAGACCCATGTCCGACTTAAAGAAAGCGATTGCTCCCTCGATGGGTTCCACGTCCTTCTCCAGCTCCACCAGGAATTCATCCATCAGCGCATCCGCGCCTGAATCGCCCGCCGAGCCACTCGCGGTCAGCAGCGCTTCGCCCTTCTCCCGCAGAGCCGGGAAGCATGACGGCGCCTCGACTATTTCTTTCACCAATTCCAAAGCTTCTGATTTCATTATTCCATCTCCTTTTGAGTTATAAGTCATGTTCGCAATAATCGCGATTACTCCTCGAACATTCTAACACAAAAAACAAACATGTCGCAACAGGCGGCGGCGTTTCAAAAAGCCTGTCCCCGTGAAACGCTTGTCATCTTCTATATTTAAATATGCCTTTTTCATATCCTTCGGTGAGTTCGCCGGTATTGACCAGGTAGGTCATGATGCATTCAATATTACGGGTGAAGATCACCTGGCTGACCTGGCGGTCCGTGCGCAGGCCGAGGCGGTCCCAGAGCACCTGGGTAAGTTCCTCCCGAGTCCAGCAGTCCTTCGCCGCCAGAAGTTCCTTCAGCCTCGCCAACCTCTTCATTCTATCTGCCACATTCTTATCCACGATTTCCTCGATGGTCTCAAAGACACCGCTGTGGGCGAGAACGTAGGCGGCGTGCTTGGAATTTCTGATTTTTTCTTTGGTGCGGAAATCCACTTCCCAGTCCATAGTTGTTGGCAATTTGGACTTCATCATCATGTCTTCATCCATTAGAGAGTCGGCTACGTAAAACACGTCGTCCGGCGTGACGATTCCGCATTGACCCGGCGTGTGCCCCGGCAGGGGAATGATTTTAAACTCCGCCCCGCAAACTTCTACCACCGACTCCTCTTCCGCGAAAGTAGCGTCGATAGTCATGGGGTAGACTTTGTAATTTTCCGCGATCTGGTTTACGGTGCCCGTCCAGTAATAAGTCTTCACCAGAGGAATGCTCCGCGCTATGGTGGCCTCTAGTTGCCCGGTAATGACCATGGTCCCGTGGTTCTCACGGAAGTAATCGTTGTTTCCCACATGGTCGTAGTGGACATGAGAATTGATGATGGCCCTGACCGTAAGGCCGGCTCCTTCAATCTCCTGCAGAATCTGCTCATGGTACTTTATGTGGCTGGAATCCAGCAGCACAACTTCTTTGTCGTTTAAAAAATATACCGGCACCGTAATCCCGGTCTCAATAACATAAGTGCTCCCTGCAATCTTTCTCATATCAATTCACCTCTGCACTTTAATATATCACAAACCGTTTCACAGGGACAGGCTTTTTGAAACGCGGCGGATTTGTAGCGGCCTCATAGTTCCTTTGCATCATGATGCACTGATTCCGGGGGCCTGATACAAAATATGTCTTTCCACAATTAAAGTCTTGAGTCTTTACTTTTATCTTTTCCCGAGTCTTTACTTTTGACTGAGTTTGTGTCGCGACATTTTCGCTCCAGAAATTGCTGAAATTTCAATGATTTATCGCGCGCCGAATCTCTTCTCTGTTCCTGTCCACACACATCACCATATCCAAGTCGATATATTTGTCTTGATTCAAGTACATCCTTTAGTTTTGTTTTGTGTCTAGACTAATACGCCATTAAAAAAGACGCCCTTTCGAGCGCCTTCACCTCTACCCATCATCTATCAACTAAAACTAATTCCCATATTTCCATCAACGATGTGTTTGGCTTCGTTAAAGATTGCATCCCTAACAGTCATTGTGCTTCTGCGTCTATCGTTTATCATCAGCAACACTTTGCCGTCCACTTTTTTCGTTGCGCCGTTTACTGCAGAGTCCCTGAGATTTGGAAGTACCACTATCACAACTCCCGCATCACAAAATGCTTGTTTCAGTTCCGGCAGAAATTCTTTATGGAATTCCGTCTGCTGAAGTATGCGCGCCACGGTTCTTTCAAATTTCCTCCGGTTAAACTTCGCTGCCTCCGTGCCCACAACTGAGTTAATTGCAATTTGCATCATTATATTTGCATTTATTATGTTTGATTGTGTTGGCTCGCTAGGGCAATTCAACAAATTCGCACAAAGATTTCGATCCTGCAATACAGTCAACGATGCAACGGAAAGGAATTCCCTGACAAGCTTTATCTGCTCGTCCGTTTTTCGCGGCAAATTCGGAAAGTCGAAATTATCTCGGAAGTAGTTATAGTCTATTAGCCTGAAGACTTCCCGCTCCCTCATTAGTTCCTGTTCGTTAAGGAATTCCGCTCGCTTTTCGTCGTATGCCTGTTGAATATTGAGCCAAAAGGATATTGACATCCCAAACATTCTCGAAAGCTTCCCGGCAATATCAATAGAGAGGCTCTGCTCACCTCTGATTAGAATGCTGAGATTTTTCGGCGTCGTGCCCAGCCTTTTTGCAAAGTCCTCCTGGGTAAGTCCGCTCGCGTCCACGAGCTCTTTAATGTAATAACCCGGATGAAAAGCCATCTCGTCATTGAATTCAAAAAAGTTACTCATAATGCTGGCTCACCTCTTTACATGCGATTTCTAGTTAATACAACGACACACATCGTCATTTTTAATTACCCAATAGGTAATTTAATTATACGCGCTTGATTACCTTTGTCAACGTTTCACAGGGACAGGCTTTTTGAAACATGTCTTTCCACAACTATATTCCCGAGTCTTTACTTTTATCTTTTTCCGAGTCTTTACTTTTGACTTAATTCTTGTCACGACATTTTCGCTCCCAGAATTACTGAAATTTCAACGATGTAACCCGCACCATTCCTCTTCATTTTCTCTGTCAACACACATCTACATATCTAAGTCGATATAATTGTCTTGATTAAAGTACATCCTTTAGTTTTGTTCTGTGTCTAGACTAATACGTCATTAAAAAAAGGCGCTCTTTCGAGCGCCTTCATCACTATCCTTCATTCATTATATCAGCTCCCAGTTCTTGGCAAATGATGACATGAGAAACGTCCCCTTGTCATCTTGCCCCCCTGTCACCGAGAAAGAATAGGCATGCTGATCTGTGCTTCCTTCAGGCTCGCAACTTTACGCTCCGTCACCTTGTCCCCTGCGGCTTCATCAACAACGCCGCAGAGAATTGGCGAGCCAGGATCGTACATACCGCTGCGCCCTGCTACCTGTTCCATATTATAGTTGGCGTAGCAATATCTGCAGCCATTCCTGCAAGTGTTGTAAGTCCCAACCTCGACGCTCTCAAAGCACCCGCACTCCGGGCGCTGATTCTTGTCTTTACTACCGCGAAGTGAGCAGCCAATTATTTTCTCAATTAATTCCCGGTCGATGCAATGCCCGTGCCGCACTCCAACATCTTCTAGATCAATGGCCTCGGCACAGGACTCGATTTCCAATCCATGCCGCCTAGCAATGAGCACCAGCTCACCGGCAATTTCCCGCAACTCTTCTGGGCCAATATCTCGAATTCCCAGGTCAGCGGTGTTTTTCTTGGTCTTCTCGTAAAGATCCACGAAGCTTATGACCACCCTCTCCGTGCAATCCGACAGAGCCTCGGCAATTTTTCCGAAAGCCCTCACGTGGTACTCTGCCGTGTATTTGTCATTTATGAGAATGGGGTCGTAGCGCCAGACCATGCGCTGCTTGCCGATGCGACTCGCTAGTTCACGAAATGCAGGAATGAGAATCTCATTTTTGTCCGGCAAGCCTGGCTCCACGTCCTTCCCGTAGCCCGTCAGCGAGAATTGAAAATAATAATTGTAATCCGAAAGTTCATCCAGACGTCCCAGCATAGCCACGGGATTCTTCGTCCAAAATACAATGCAATCCACCACCTCCGGCGAAATGTCTATCCGGCTAATCTGATGAGCATTCATGGGATTTCTCACATACAAAAACCCTTCCCGGATCCGGCCCAGGAACCAATCTGAATAATAATTCGGAATATCAGTACGACGACTTACGCTTAGAATCATTTAATCCCTCACTAATTTAAAAGCTTCATTTACTGTTATATCATACTCCCATCCCGCCCACATCGGTACCCCCGTTTCACAGGGACAGGCTTTTTGAAACATATCCATCCACAACTATAGTCCTGAGTCTTTACTTTTATCTTTTTCCGAGTCTTTACTTTTGACTTAATTCTTGTCGCGACATTTTTACTCCAGAAATTGCTGAAATTTCAACGACGTGACTCGTGCCATACCTTTTAATCAACCATGTCCACACACAACACCATATCTGAGTCGATATAAATGTCTTGATTTAAGTACATCCTTTAGCTTTGTTATGTGTCTAGACTGGGCCTGTCACAGAAAAAGGCGCCCTTTCGAGCGCCATTTCTCGCTATACATTACCTATTCTATCTGTTTCCAATTCCTGGCAAAAGATGACAAGAGAAACGTCCCCCTGTCACCCCAATATACGGTAAAAGATGACAAATGAAACGTCCCCCTGTCATCTATGCGAACAACTCCAGCGTTTCCATAAGGTGGCTATATTCCGCCTCATCCACGCGGCCTTCGATGATTTCCTTCTGCAGCCACACATTCAGCGATCCGGCTGCCTCGGAAATACCCTTAAGCGCTTTGCTGATTCTCGCAAAATCTCTAAGCTCCGTCGGATCCAGTTTGTCATCCGCAGAAATCTCTATGAATCTATTCTTCTGCTCATCTATTGTGTTAATGGAATGAAGTAGCGACACCAAAATGTGCGCCAAGTCTTCCCCCTCGGCCTGTCCCACATTCACATATTCGCTCTTGCCCACCGGACATTCCGTGGAACAGTAATAACTGCACAGATCCGGCATTTCGTAAACTTCGGCCATACGCGCAATATCATCGGAATTGACGCTAAGCTCGCCTCGCTCAATCTTCTCTAACCTGCTTGCCGACGTACCAATGAGCTCCGCCGCCTTCTCCCTGGAAAGGTCCGTCTCATTCTTACGTCTATCAAATAAGTATTCCCCAAAAGATTCACTCATTATCTTCGCACCTCCTCATAGTCGTCTCGCCTATTATTATATATGACTTCCCCAGCATTAGGAACAAACATTTTCGCGTCACAACCTTCCTCGACCGCAGCACCGCCCCACGCCTTCCCACATTATTTTGTGGAATCTCCCTTCCAAATGCATAAATCCATGCGGACCACACGACCGCCCCACCCACTACAATATTCTCAAGAAGCGAGGATGAGCAAAGAAAGGAGCTGGTCAAAATGAAAGTCACAAGAGAATGGAACAGTTCAGAAAAGAAATGGCTCTACAGCCTACCCATAGAAGAATTGTTACAGCTAAAAATGTTAATGGCAGGAACACTGCCGGAAGCAGAAAAAGAAAACATCGCAAGAAAGCTCAGCCGCAGCTATAAGCGGCTGGTGAGATAAGGAGGAGAACAATGAAAAAAGATAGAATAGTTGAAAAGTATAATACTTTAATCCACGCAGATATGCATATAAGAGACGCATCCAACATCTTGGCAAGAATGGAATCCGATCCGGATATTATTGAACTCAGAAAAATGTTCTGTGACACACTTGTCTACAAGATGAGTGTAGGCTCCATGTTCTATCCGGAACTCAGCGAATTACGCAAGTGTGAACTATTCCGCGTCTTTGAAAGAAATGTCAAAAAGCTTCCCAAAGATTGCTCATTCCTTTGGATGTTTTATTCAGCCTTAACGCAGAATAAAGCGACGTTCTACAAGCATTTTGATGCACTAGTAGCCGAAACGAAAAAAGGAAATGTTGAACTTCTGGATGGCAACATAGTTGATCTATTTATTGAGCCGATAAAAAATACAGTCCCCGGCTTCTGGACATACGCCCACGAACAACTTTCACCGCTCTGCAAACAGGATGGTTCACACGAAATCTGTCTGGTAATGGACAAGTTTTATAGCGACATGCCGAACAAAGAACTTATAGATTCCCTCACGGAATTCATCCGTAAATATCCGGATGTGGTAACCGCAAGAGAATTACTGGCTATGGTATATTGGGATATGAAAATGTGGAAAAACGCAATCGCATGCCTTGAAAGCATAGATGAGCCTGTGCTCTACTGGCAGGCTATGCATAAATACCACTTCAAACTGGCCTTCGCATATGGCAAGGTTAAGGAGTTGAAAAAGGAAGAAGAACACTATCGTAAAGCTCTCGAAATAAATCCCCAAACCCTATACGCAAACAACAATTTAGGCTATTGTCTGTACCGTCAAAAGAAATTTGCAGAAGCCGAGAAAGTCCTTCGACATACCGTAGAACAAAAACTTGACTTCCCGTACAGCTTCAACAATTATGCAAGAGTGCTAATTGCCCTAGGGAAAAATGTTGAAGCAAAGAAGTTGGCCAAAACATTCAAACTGAGTAAATCCTTCCGCAAAAAAATAGAAAATCTGCCGAACCACAACACCAAGGTCACCAAAAGTAGCCCGAAAAGAACTACGGATTATAAAGATGATCTATTACACGAACAAAGCGTAACAGCTGCGACCACTACTAACAGGCGTAATAGCGAACAGTTCTCTTGTGAAAAACACTTTGAAGACGAACTCGCTAACAGAATCGATAAGGGCTTCCCGGTGTTCGGCAAGAACTTGAAAATGTACCGTAGTAATGGAGAATACGGCAGGCAGTTCATCATTCCAATTGGTAGGCTGGATCTTCTCTGCGAAGACGAACACAACAACCTTTACATTATCGAGCTAAAGAAAGATTCCGGTTACGATGACGCATACAAACAACTTAAGAGATATATTGACTGGTTCACAGCCAGCAAAGAATTCTCCGACAAGAATATCCGAGGCATACTCTGTTTGAACAGCCCTACCAATCAGCTAATCAACAAAGTAAAAGCAGACGATAGGATAGAGCTTTACGAATATCAGTTATCCTATTCAAAAATAGCATAATAACTCACATTAACTCCGTAATACACCATGTACTCCTTTCTAAAAAGGCCGCGGCCATAATGGCTGCGGCTTTTACTCATATTTCAGAGACCCTTTTCCCGCACCCACATTTTTATGTGGATTTCGCCCGGCAATTCCGTAAACACCTGCGGACAGCCATCGCAAAACCCAGGCTACAATAAAACCAAGATAAAGCTTAAGAAAACCGAAAGGTTAGAAGAAAGGAGAACAAAAATGAGAGATAAAGTAATCGCAACAAAAAATAACAACCAGATAAACCTTTACCTGATCAGCGGAGGACAGAAGCATTGGCTCTTCACCCTGGCATACTCGAAATCAGTGTACAACTACTTCAAAGCCGGCAGGTCTCTAACAGAAGTAATGAAGTATAAGAACTGGAAGAAAAGCCCCAGGCTTACCAAAACAATTGAGAGACTCCCCGGAATGATAAAGTACGTGAAGAAAGAGTTCGGCCTCTACAATCCGAAGACAAGTAAAAACTACAATCAAAAAACACGTTATAACACAAAAAAGAGAAGGCTGGAAACAGCATGAGAAAAATAGCAAGGTAAAATTTCAGGAACAAAAGGAGCTTCCTGTATGATTTAAATGTAGATTGAAAAGTAAATACCTCAGAGTAAAATTGATTACTGAGCAAAGTAAGTCAATAGAACAGAGAGGTATCTACTATGAATTCTACACAAAACAAGAAGCTTGAACAAGTAAAAGAAACAACTTTAGTCATCGGAATCGATGTTGGAAGCGAGACTCACTATGCAAGAGCGTTCGATTGGAGAGGGTATGAGTACTCCAAAAAGGCGTTAAGATTCAGCAATACAGAGCAAGGCTTCGCAAGTCTGATGACATGGATGCAGGAGATCAGGGACGCTCTGGGCAAGGAAGAGATTCTTCCTGGGATGGAACCCACAGGACACTACTGGTTCAGCCTGGGAGTGTTTCTAAGAGACAACGGGATAAAACCCGTATTGGTCAATCCGCATCATGTGAAGAAAAGCAAAGAACTTGATGACAATAGTCAAAGCAAGAATGATCGTAAGGATCCGAAGGTCATAGCAGGCCTGATAACAGCAGGAAGATTCACCTATCCATATATTCCGGAAGGCGTTTATGCGGAACTTAGGACAGCGACGAATCTGAGATTCAGAATAGAGGCGGAACTTACGAGCGTAAAGAACAGACTGGCAAGATGGTTTTCCATGTATTTTCCGGAATACAGGAAGGTGTATGGAAAAGCAGATGCAGTAAGCGGCATGATGATTCTTAAGGTAGCTCCGCTGCCGGAAGACATCGTGGAACTTGGAGCAGAGGGCATCAACCAGATCTGGCGAGATGCAAAGCTTAGAGCAGTGGGAATGAAAAGGGCTACGAGCCTGGTGGAAGCTGCTAAGCGGAGCATCGGACTCAGAGATGGAAAAGATGCAGCAAAGCTGGAGTTTCAGATACTCATCGACGACTACGAAACAAAGCATAAAAGACTTGATGAGGTCATGACGCTGATAGAGAAGTTAATGGAGAAG
>DFGY01000068.1 GCA_002372505.1 Firmicutes bacterium UBA3738 | reverse complement strand
TTTGAACCTTGGGAGTCGCTATGGGGTTCGTCGTTGGCTACGTCCCTTGTGGACTTTCACCACAGATTGACGGCATGCCCGTCATACAAAAAAACCTGCCGATATTCGCCGGCAGGCTTCACTAAATTAAACTTCGTCTTTTAGTCCGTGATAATCTCAGCAACTGTGCTACCGCTGCAGCATGCTGCGTTACCTTCGTCTGTATCCAGGTGAGCTTCTCTGAAGTGTCCGTCACCGGATCTGATGAGAACGTTATCAAATACGAGAGCTCTTTCGCCTTCAATCTTAAGTTTAACGATATCCTTATCCTTTACGCCTGCTTCTTCAGCCTGCTCCGGTGAAAGGTGTACGTGTCTGAGAGCAACGATTACGCCCTTTTCCAGCTCCACTTCTCCTGCAGGTCCTACAAGCTTGCAGCCCGGTGTGCCATCCAGCTTACCTGACTCTCTGATAGGAGCGCTGATGCCGATTGTTCTTGCATCCGTCATTGAAAGCTCAACCTGAGTCTCAGGTCTTGCTGGTCCAAGTACTCTGATTCCCTTAAGAGTGTTCTTAGGTCCAACTATGTCAACCTTCTCTTCGCACGCGAACTGTCCCGGCTGTACGAGATCCTTCATAGGTGTCAGCTCGTGGCCTGCTCCGAAAAGCTTCTCAATATCTTCCTGGCACAGGTGCAGGTGTTTATTTGAAATTCCGATTTCTACTTTGTAGCCCATTTTCATTTTCCTCCGTTAATATTCATGTTCCATTTGACGAACTACATTATATACTCATTTGTCTATAAGGACAATAATATTTTAAATCATGCTCACAGCCTGCCATTCACACCTATTACCAAATTGATTGAAAACTATTACCAGAGTAATATATTTTTTCGTTTCTGGTAATAACTATTACCAATTCGCCCTATTTTCTTAACACAGGTAATAACTTTTGCGGTTTCTGGTAATAGATTTGAGAAAGTAATACTTACTGAACTATTCTTTCTTTTATCATCTTCACAAGTTGTTTTATCGCTTGGCTGTCGGTCCCGCCATTGAAGTTGTCTGCTGTAACAAAGAAGTTGACCCCCAGCACAAATCCATTTCGATGATACAACTTAACCTTTTCCATAAAGTCTTTCAGATAGTCCGAACTGTTCAGCAACCCCAGATGCTCGATGATAATAAGTGTCCCATCAAGGCATTTTATCAAAAAGTCGGGACATTTTATGACGAAATACCCCTCTTCATCTTTAAAGTGCATAACAACATCATACCTGAAAGGAACAACTTCATCGTAAAGCATGTTATACCAGATACATTCACCCTTCGATCTCATTATTGTTCCATCACAAGCAACATTCCTCGAATCACCTATAGGCGTTGGATTCTTCTCATATTCCTCCTTAGCCCACTCAAACAATTTCATGTAATCGTCAGACAAAAAACTCGAATCAAAAACATTCTCATTTTCTGAACTTGTAATCAGTCTTATCTCTTCATCCTTCTCTAATTCCTTGTATGGAATATCTCGCATATTGTTCTGAATACTGCTCTGAATGGTCTGATGTAAAATCGGTTGATAATTATCAATTACGTTTTCTAAAAGACTTTTATTGCTTAAAAGCATTTCTTTAATGTTGGAAATCACTCTATCACGGAGCAGGAGAATGCTCTGATCACATGTAGGACTACCAATGTATTTCGTGCGTCTTTTATCACCATCATAATATCTATACGCATAGTAGATTCGACCATTCTGCACTTGTCTGACAACACTATAATTATCAGGAAGTGTTGAATCCGAAATATTCAATAACAATTGCTCGATTGTCTTAATCTTATCGGTTAGCATTTGCTGAAAACAACTCATTTTCCCTCATCTTTTTCCTTGTACTTTGTTACACCCTCATTATTTCAACCAATTAACACTTGTCGATTATTTGTATTTGTATTATTATTGAGTCAGGAAGGAAGTCGCGTTCGCGACTGACCCAACCGTTTTTTGTTGGGCCGCCTAGTCCTCAGCTACGGCGGCTTTTTTATTGATCGTAATTGTTACTCTGAGAACATTTCTCTTCCAGGTAAACGTAATTCGCATCATCTCAGGCCCTCCTTCCATCAGTCTTACCATGGCCATCACCTCCCAGGCGGTAGAAATGTAGTAAAACGATATGGTCAGGCCAACCGCTTTCGCATGTCCTTCCTGTCAATATTAGGATATCGTAAGAACATTTTACAATCAACTGTTTTTATCATTATTGTAATTTTTATACATCGCGAGGGGCAGTTGTTTAGTTATGACGACACGGAATCTGAATTAGTTATTACCAAAATGGCTGAAAACTATTACCAGAGTAATAATTTTTCTCGTTTCTGGTAATAACTATTACCAATTCATCCAAATTTCTTAACACAGGTAATAACTTTTTCGGTTTCTGGTAATAATAGCGGGTTCTCCAGTCTATACTCTTTCCTCCCCGCTACAGCAAAATCGCCAAAGCTAAATCGCTACACCAAATAAGTCGCCTTGCACTACCACATGGCTTGAAAAGTTGTTAATTCTTCGTACAGCGCAATCTTTTGTAACACAAAAAAAAGAGAGCAATCCAAAATTGTTCTCTTTAATTCAAATCTTAAATATAGTTTTAATCCGCCCTACTCAACAATCATATCCGTGTCGTCTTCTCTCAGGTAGCTGATGTATGGCAGCTGGCGGTAACGCTGGTCGAAATCCAGGCCATAGCCGACGATGAAAACGTCATCTACTTTGAAGCCGATGTAGTCTGCTTCGATGTCTGCGCGTCTGCCTGCCGGCTTATCAAGAAGGGAGCAGATTTCTATGCTCTTGGGCTTGCGGCCGGCCAGGTATCCCTTGAGGTAATTCAGTGTTACTCCGGAATCGACGATGTCTTCAACTATTATGACGCTCTTGCCTTCAATGTCTGAGGAAAGGTCTTTGTCGATACGCACTACTCCCGAGGATTTCGTAGTGGAGCCGTAGCTGCTGCAAGCCATAAAGTCTATTGTGAGATCAAGGTTGATATTCTTCATGAGTTCCGTCATCCACATGACTGCTCCTCTGAGAATGCCGATTAAAATAACATCATCATTTTCATGCTTTTCCGTAATCTCCGCGCCTAGCTCCTTTGCGCGGGCTACTATTTCTTCTTCTGTTATCAGCACTTCGCCGATTTTATCTATTCTGCTCACCTTTTACCTCCGACTCTTTATATCTTCATTTGGATATTGCCATCATCTTGTGAAGTTACATCTTAGTTATTCTTTCATCTTACATGTTTCTCGTAATATTTAACGCATTCGTCCAGTTCACTAAGCAGCTCCTCGTGACCGGTCCGGTTAAGTGCCGACACGGGAAGTATCACATCGTCTTTATCCGCATTAAGCTTCTTCCTGATCATGGCCATTTGCTTTTGCAACTGGTTGCGAGAAATTTTGTCCGCCTTAGTCGCAACTATGAGCCCCGATAAACCGTAGTATTGCAGGTATTCATACATCTGAATGTCCTGAGCCGTAGGCTCGTGGCGGATGTCTATAAGCTGGGCGACGACTATGAGGCCTTCCCTCGTCTGAAGGTATTCGTCCATCATGGCACCCCACTTTTCCGACTCTGACTTTGATACCTTGGCGTAGCCATATCCGGGAAGGTCGACTATGCGGAATCGGTCATTAATCTCATAGAAGTTTATAGTCCTGGTCTTCCCCGGAGTGCCGCTGATTTTCGCCAGCTTTTTCCGCCCTGTGAGAAGGTTAAGCAATGAAGACTTGCCAACATTTGAGCGTCCCGCAAAGGCTATCTCCGGCATATTGTCCGGCGGGTATTGATCGGCCCGGGCAGTCACTGCCACTATTTCTGCTTTGTTTACTTTCATTATGTATCCCCTGCTAAAAATAAAAAGGCACACTAAGCCTTAACAGCAAGTGTGCCTGAATTCCTCTATACAAGTACTTCTTTGATGGCATCCTTTACGTGGTCCAAGAACACGAAGGTCATCTGCTTTCTCACCTTATCCGGAATCTCATCCAGATCCTTTGCACAGTCAGTAGGCAGTAGAACCTTCCTGATGCCGGCTCTGTGAGCAGCCAGAACTTTCTCACGAATGCCACCTACGGGCATAACGTTTCCGCGAAGAGATATTTCACCGGTCATGGCGATGTCCTTCCTTGCCGGACGTCCCGTCAGAGTGGAAATCATGGCAACGCACATGGTCACACCTGCGGAAGGACCGTCTTTTGGCACGGCGCCTTCAGGAATGTGAATGTGCATATCCTTGGTCTTGTAGAATTCCTCTTCAATTCCCAGCTCGTCGGCAATTGAGCGGATGTAGCTGATGCCCGTGCGGGCGGATTCCTGCATTACATCCCCCATCTGACCTGTCAGCTGGAGCTT
>DFGY01000103.1 GCA_002372505.1 Firmicutes bacterium UBA3738 | reverse complement strand
TGAGCTGATCTTAGCTTCCCCAAAATGTTATTTTGCTATGATATATGCCTTATTCAATGTTATTAGAGTGATTTTTTGGCATGAAAAAGGCTGTCGCTCCAACATTTTAAAATGCTTAGTGCAACAGCCCCTCCTCTATTTCTCACTTGTATATAATTCAGGTCAATTGCCTTGTTAGCCAAAGTAGCTTCTTACGATGCAGTAGAATGCGAAGAATAGTATGAGCGGAAGAATAATCTTGTAGTGATATTTCATCCATCCGGCTATGCGTATCTTCGTGGATCCCATGTTGGCCTCTTCCTGGAAGGTTTCGAATCCGTAGGAATATCCGACAAAGAGTACCATCGCTATTGCACCTATGGTCAGTCCGAATGCGGAGCCCAGCATGTCGAGGAAGCTGAAGAGTTCCATGTTCAGAAGCTTGGGGATTACTCCGGACAGAGGACCGTTACCAAAGTTAAGAGTTACCAGTATGCTGCCGCCGAAGGTAAGAAGTACGGCAAAGGTATTGGCTTTTCTACGTGTCCAGCCGTATTTATCTCCAAAGTTAGCCACTACGGATTCCTGTACAGCTGCCATGGAGGTGATGCAGGCCAGGAATACTGCGAACATGAAGATGATACCAAAGGCTCTTCCTGCTACAGGTCCCATTGCGTTAAACAGCTGTGGCAGTGATACGAATATGAGTCCCGGGCCTGCTGTCGGCTCGATACCGAAGGCGAACAGCGCCGGTGTGCATACCATACCAGACAGGAAGGCTACCAGTGTATCCATACCTATGGCGATGGTCGCATCCTGGGTCAGGTTTGCATCCTTCTTGAGATATGAACCATATACGAAGGCACACGACATACCTATACCAACTGAGAAGAATACCTGTACCACCGCTGCCTGTATGCAGGCGAATATGTCAACATCCGTGTTAAAGGACAGATACCACTTTATTCCTTCGCCGGCTCCCGGCAGTGTGCAGGAATAAATAGCCAGTCCGATTAAAAGTATGATGAGCGTAGGCAGTGCGTAGGTACACAGCTTTTCAACGCCCTTCTTAAAGTCTGTGTTCAGCATGAACCACATGAATACCGCACATATGGCCGATGCCAGAAGGCATCCCGGGCTGCCGCTGAAGTTCGTAAATTCTTCGCCTATCTGATCTCCGTTAAGACCCATGAGAGATCCGTTAATGCACTTCCACAGGTATCCGAGCACCCAGCCCAGAATTGTCCAGAAGTAAAACGCTATACATATGATTGTGATAACACCCAGTGTACCACCGAAGAATGACCAGCCCTTAGCGCCTTTCTTTCCTTCCGTGAGCTTTTTCATACCCATCATGCCGCCAAGGCCGGAGCTTCTACCTAGCTGCTGCTCCAATATGAACAGCGGAAAGCCTATAACTATTGCACAGATAATATATATGAGTAAGAAAGTTCCGCCGCCGTTGGCTCCTACCATGTAGGGGAACTTCCACATGTTACTGATGCCGATACAGAATCCGGCAAGGGTCATTATATAACCTATTCGGGTTCCAAATCCTCTACTTTCCATGCTATCCTCCTTCCTATATACCTATTATATTAATTCCTATTTCTTTTATTTTCAATTTTGTATCATTTTAGAAAAAAATATGCTACAATCATCTGCGAACTGTGTCATGATTATTAGTCTTCTGATAATTACGACAGGTTATCCGGCGTGGGAGGAGGTGACTCCCACGCCGTCACCATTAGCTAGCCCTTTACTTATTTCATTCCTTTTGTGCTTCCCCACATGGGAAGTTTAACTCCAAGACCCTGCTCAAGAGCTCTGTCAAAGATTATGCGAGCGCACATCATATCTTCCGTTGCCATACCAACGTTGTTGAAGATAACAAGTTCATCCTTGCTTTCACGAGCCGGAACAACTCCTGCTGCAGCCTCACCTGTTTCGCCTGTTATTGTCGGCAATCCGTTTGGATATACTCCGTATGTGGCCAGGAGTGCATGTTCTTCGATACTATCCTGATAGTACTTATCTGCTCTCTTATATACAGCATCCTCATATGTTGTGTGGCAGTCGAGACATACCAGTGTCTGTCCTTTGCTTACCCATTCGTCCTTAACCGGCGGGTTGGGAACGTGAGCTATAGGAATAGCCGATGTGATTATCTCAGCGCTCTTAACCAGTTCTTCATAGCTGGAGCACTTAACTATTTCAGCATTTACCTGAGGCTGATCTATTGCGATAAGATCGTCCATAGCCTGTTCAAATACATCGTAGATATAGATTTTTTCAAGTTTAGGCAGCATGTGCTCAATCATTCTTACGTTTGCTTTACCCTGGATACCGCATCCGATCATGCCCCAGGTTGTCGCATCCAGATTGCCACCGTATTTGATACTTACCAATGCCGTGGCCGGTGTTCTCAGCTCTGTGATCCATGTTGCATCCATAATTGCCATAGGCATTCCTGTCAGTGCATCATTGTAGATAATCTGGCAATTTGTATTTGTTACTCCAAACAGCTTTCTGTTGTCCGGAAAGTTTGAGCCCCATTTGATTCCGCAAGCATACTGATCCGGAAGGTATGCAGGCATTGCGTGCATAAGGCTGTCCTGCATGGGGTGGATACCTATTTTAGCCGGCATCTCTGTCTTCTTAAGTGAATAGTCAATCATGCCCTGTTCTGTGGCGTTGATGATTTCCTCAACGGTTGTACCTGTGTCCTGACAATCCTGCCATGACAGATAGAGGATTTCCTCACCTATTTTAAGATTCTTTGAATACTGTTCTCTTAAAGCCTTGTCTTGTTCCATCCATTCCTGTGTCATCTGTAACATGATTACGTTCTCCTTTCCAAAAATACCTTTTTCTTTTATATGAAATACTTTATTTACTAATGCGATTATAAGCAGCCTATCCTCACCCCGCAAATTTCAAACGTCCACTCAGAGTAAAATTCAACCTTGAAAAATTCACCGTGAGTGGATTTTTTATTTGAAAAAATAAATCGTACATGTTATTGTGGTTTGTGAGGTATAAGATTCATATAAAAATACACTTCTAAGAAACTCTTTTATTAACGCGAGGTCGAAAATGGATTATCAGGAACTATGCCTTCACATAGGCAGGCGCATTAAACTGTACAGGAAAAACCAGAACATGACGGCCAAACAGCTGGCAAACACAATACATAAGAGTACATCCGCCGTATCCAAATATGAGAACGGTGAAGTGGCAATTGACATTATTACCCTTCAGGAAATTGCCGATGTCCTCGGTGTAACTGTTGCACAGCTTATAGATATTCAGAAAGAAACGGATTATGTCCAGGATAACCCATTGACACAATCCCGCGGCTTCTTCAGTTATGGCAGTAATTTCTACGCATACTTTGTCAACGGGAAAAACCGGGAAATATGCAAGAACATTTTGGAACTTCACTCAAATGATATGTCCGTTGTTCTGTATAATCGTCTGGAAGACTACAGTAACAGGTATAATTGCAAGCATCTGTATTATGGCGAGGTGTCCGTTTCCGACACCTATATTCATATGGTAATGCAGAATCAGACAAACAATGCCGAAAAACTCTATATTGTCGTCTTTAATCCTTTCAGCAAACAGGATATTGCCTACGGCATTATCTCGGGCATTTCTTCACGTAACATGATGCCTATATCATACAAGGTCGCAATTTCAAAACATCCCCTGCCAGAGAACGAAGAGCTGTTGGATAAGCTAATCTTCACAAAGAAGGAGCTTCGCGACATTCGCATTTATAACAACTTTTCCATCGACCTTAACAGGGAGTGATTATTCTTGCACAAGCCGCAGCACTAGCCACTGTACAGTTCGAATCATTCATTTTTTACACCACACTTTTACATCACTAACTAATTATCTCTCCATAAGCAAACTTCGCTTACGACTTTTATTCACTCTGCCACGCCGGGCATCTATTACCAAAATCGCTGAAATTTATTACCACAGTAATAATTTTTTTGAATCTGGTAATAACTATTACCAAATCAACCTTTTTTCTTAACTCAGGTAATAGTTTTTTCTCGTTCTGGCAATAATCTTTAAAGAAAGGGAATCCGGCCTCGAAATAGTTATTGACTAAACCACAGAAGATTGTATAATTGTATACAAAGTCATCATTTTATTGTGAAGGAGGTTGCTTTATGGGCAAGACGCTTGCATACAAAATACTCGAAGATCATCTGCTGGAAGGAAAGCTCGTTCCGGGAGAAGAAATTACTATTAAGATGGATCAAACCCTCACTCAGGATTCCACGGGAACCATGGTATACCTGCAGCTTGAGGCTATGGATATTGAGAAGGTTAAGACGGAACTATCCGTGGCATACATTGACCACAACACCCTTCAGACAGGATTTGAAAATGCCGATGACCACGCATTCATAAAGAGCGTGGCTCAGAGACACGGAGTTATATTCTCAAAGCCGGGCAATGGTATCTGCCACCAGCTTCACCTGGAAAGCTACGGCATTCCGGGTAAGACTCTTCTGGGAAGCGACTCTCATACACCAACCGGCGGCGGCCTTGGAATGATAGCCATCGGTGCAGGCGGACTGGACGTTGCCGTTGCTATGGCCAAGGGTACCTATTCCCTTACGGTTCCGGAAGTATTTAAGGTAGAGCTTAAGGGTCAGCTGAGGCCCTGGGTATCGGCTAAGGATGTAATCCTTAAAGTACTCCAGGAGCTCACCGTTAAAGGCGGCGTTGGCAGAATCATAGAATACACAGGGGAAGGAGTTAAGTCCCTTTCAGTAACTGACCGTGCAACAATTACAAACATGGGAGCTGAGCTGGGCGCAACTACTTCCGTATTCCCCAGCGACGAAAATACAAAAGCCTTCCTGGAGCACGAAGGAAGAGACGCAGACTTCGTTGAACTTAAAGCCGACGACGACGCAGAGTATGACGGCGAGCTGGTTATCGACCTTGGGGAGCTGGTTCCAATGGCAGCCAAGCCCCACAGCCCGGACAACGTAGATACAGTAGAAGCTATCGGAGAAATTAAAGTTGACCAGGTAGCCATCGGTTCCTGCACAAACTCTTCATATACGGATCTCATGAAGGTTGCCCAGATTCTAAAAGGCAAGAAGGTACACCCGGATGTATCCCTCGTAATCTCACCGGGATCCTCAAAGATTACCGAGAAGATGGCTCAGAACGGAGCCCTTGCCGACATTATTGCCAGCGGCGCACGTATTATCGAAAACGCCTGCGGCCCCTGCATCGGCATGGGACAGTCACCTAAGTCGGGAGCTGTTTCCCTCAGAACATTTAACAGAAACTTTAAAGGAAGAAGCGGCACCAACGACGCCCAGGTTTATCTTGTCAGCCCTGAGACAGCTGCCCTTTCCGCTATTAACGGCGTTCTTTCCGACGGAACCAAGAGCGGCCTTTCAATAGACCAGCCTGAAATGGCAGACTTCGTACAGAACGAAAGCTTCATCGTTTATCCGGAAGGTCACGACACCAGCAACACAGAAGTTGAAATGGGACCGAACATCAAGCCATTCCCACGTGGCGAGGCTCCATTCTCAGATATAATTACCAGCGTAACACTGAAGGCCGGAGACAACATTACCACAGACGACATTATGCCGTCGGATTCAAGGCTCCTGCCCTACCGCTCCAACGTACCCCACCTGGCTAATTACTGCTTCGAGAAAATCGATTCAGAGTTTGCCGCTCGCTGCAAGGAAGCGGGACAATGCTCAATAGTCGGTGGCGAAAACTATGGACAGGGTTCCAGCCGTGAGCACGCTGCCCTGGCTCCCCTTTACCTGGGAGTACGCTTCGTAATAGCCAAGTCCTTCGCAAGAATTCACCGCTCCAACCTTATTAACAGCGGCATCATTCCTCTGGTATTCGAGGACCCGGCTGACTACGACAAAATCGAGCAAGGCGCAACTCTCATTCTCGAGGACATAGTCGATCAACTCAAGGAAAGCGCATTCAGCGGCATCATCACGGTAGTTGACATCCACGCAGGCAAAATCTACAGATGCGTAGCAAACTTCTCAGAACTGGAAAGAGAAATGCTGCTGGCCGGCGGAAAGATCAATTACATTAAGAGCAACGAATAAGGAGAAAACAAAATGAATCATATTGAACAGTTTGAAAAAATAATCGAGCAGCAGAAGGCCCGGGTCGAAGCCATGAAGGCGGGAGACGATTTCGTAGATTACAAGTCCCTTGATAAAATCATCATAGGAATCATCGGCGGCGACGGCATAGGTCCGGCAATTACCGCCCACGCTCACAAAGTTCTGGCTTCTCTGCTGGATGAAGAAGTTAAGGCCGGCAAAGTTGAATTCAGAACCATTGACGGACTGACCATAGAGAACCGCTCAGCAGTGGGCAAGGCCATTCCCGATGACGTACTGGAAGAAATAAAGCAGTGCCACGTGCTGCTTAAAGGTCCAACAACTACACCGAGAGCCGGTGACAAATGGGGAAATGTTGAAAGCGCCAACGTTGCCATGAGAAAGGCTCTGGACCTTTTCGCAAACGTAAGACCGGTGCAGATTCCGGAGAAAGGTATCGACTGGACATTCTTCAGAGAAAATACCGAGTGCCTCTATGCCCTCGGTTCCCAGGGCGTCGACATTGATGACGACCTTTCCATAGACTTCCGTGTGATCACCACGCCTGGCACAGAGCGCATCGCCCGCCTGGCCTTTGAGCACGCAAAGAACAACGGCAAGAACAGAGTAACCATCGTTACAAAGGCTAATATCGTTAAGAAAACCGACGGTAAATTCCTTAACGTATGTAAGGAAGTTGCCAAGGATTATCCGGACATTGAAGTTGACGACTGGTACATCGACATTATGACAGCCAAGCTGGTTGACGAAAAGCGCAGGAAGGACTTCCAGGTAATGATTCTTCCTAACCTTTACGGCGACATCTTAACTGACGAAGCGGCCGAATTCCAGGGCGGCGTGGGAACAGCCGGCAGCGCCAACATCGGTAAGCGCTACGCCATGTTCGAGGCTGTACACGGCAGCGCACCTAGGATGGTTGAAGAAGGCCGTGACAAGTACGCCGACCCCTGCAGCGTAATCCGCGCCGGCGCAATGCTCCTTTCCCACATCGGATATCAGGAGCAGGCTGACAAACTCTACGCTGCACTGGACGAGTGCACCGTTACGGAAAAGAAGCTGGTAATCACAGGCCGTGATGACGGTGCTACCGGCGACGAATTTGCAGATTATATCCTATCGAAAATAGATTGACTCGAAAAAATTATGGCTGTAAAACTAAAAAGTCTGGCAGGGGTACAGAGTCAAACTGTATCCCTGACCACGGATCTTAAACTTAGAATCGAAGAAGACATTCTGTCCGGCAAACTGCGCCAGGGGGAAAAGCTTGTAGAGCAGGCAATATGCGACGAATACGAAGTCAGCCGCACCCCTGTCCGCGAGGCCTTATCCCAGCTGGGAGCCGAAGGCCTGGTGGAGAGCATACCCAACCGGGGCTGCTTTGTAGTAGGCATTTCCGACAGCGAAATGCAGGACATATTTACCCTGCGCAAAATTTACGAAGTCCAGGCTACCCGCTGGGCCATTGAGCGTATTACCGATGAGGAAATGGAAGAGCTGGAAGAAAACTTCGAATTCATGGAATTCTACACAATGAAAGAAGACGTAGATAAGATGCTAAACATCAACGCCTCCTTTCACAAAATGATTTACCGGGCCAGTCACAACCGCATGCTGGAACAGATGCTTTCCTCCTACCAGCTCTACGTCAAGTACGCACCCAAATACATTGACGACGACTCGGCCTATCTGGACGAACTTCTAAAAGAACACCGTGCCATATACCAGGCCTTCCTGGACAAAGATCCCGAGGCCGGCGCCAAAGCCATGGCCATCCACATGGACAAAAGCCTAAGCAGACATAGATGACAGGGGGACGGTTCTCCTGTCATCTTTTTGCTTAATGCTCTTGGGATGCTGAATATATAATCATTATGACGAGCAGTGATGACAATGGGACGTTTCTCTTGTCATCTTTTTGTGTAATACAATTTCCAATATACGGCAAAAGATGACAGGAGAACCGTCCCCTTGTCATCTTTTGTTAGCACTCTTTGGCGTTGAGTGCCAAAAAAGTGTTGACTTTGAGTTTTGGGGTAGTAAAATGGAATCAGAAGGAAAGTTTTAAGGAGGAAAGATACATGAAAATAGACAGATTTACACAAAAAGCACAGGAAGCAATTTCCGAAGCGCAAGACATTGCAATATCCGAAGGTCATCAGCAACTGGACGTTGAACATTTGCATCTGGCCCTTATGATGCAGGCCGATGGTCTCATTCCAAGGCTCATGAAGTTAATGGATGTTGACAGCGGCAGAATCGTCGGCGACCTGGAGTCCGAAATGGAAAAGCTGCCAAAGGTTCAGGGCGGCGAGCTTTACGCTACCAGAAGACTAAATGCAGTACTCATTAATTCCGATAAAGAGGCTAAGAATTTCGGCGATGAATTCGTCAGCGTTGAGCACATTTATTTGGCTATGCTGGGAGAGAAAGGTACCCCCTCTTCACAGATTCTCAGCAAAAACGGAGTCACCAAGGAGAAATTCCTCCAGGCTCTGGAACAGGTCAGAGGCGACCGTAAGGTTACATCCCAAAATCCCGAAGACCAGTACGAGGCTCTTGAAAAGTACGGCCGGGATCTGGTTGAAATGGCCAGGGAAGGCAAGCTGGATCCTGTAATAGGAAGAGATGAAGAAATCAGACACACCATACAGATTCTTTCTAGAAGAACAAAGAACAACCCGGTTCTCATCGGCGAGCCCGGCGTTGGTAAAACCGCTGTAGTGGAAGGATTGGCACAGAGAATATTAAACGGCGACGTTCCCGAAGGGCTGAAGGATAAAACCGTTTACGCCCTTGACATGGGCGCCCTTATTGCGGGAGCCAAATTCAGAGGCGAATTTGAAGAACGTCTCAAGGCGGTTCTTAATGAAATAGAAAAATCCGACGGCAGAATTCTTCTCTTCATAGACGAGATTCACAACATTGTAGGCGCAGGCCGCACAGAAGGTTCAATGGATGCCGGCAACCTGCTGAAACCGAAGCTGGCCAGAGGCGAACTGCACTGCATCGGCGCCACCACCCTGGACGAATACAGAAAGTACATCGAAAAGGACGCTGCCCTGGAGAGAAGATTCCAGAAAGTCATGATTGACCAGCCAACTGTGGAAGACACAATTTCCATTCTCCGTGGCCTGAAGGAAAGATTTGAAATACACCACGGTGTAAAAATCACAGACAACGCTCTCATTGCCTGCGCTACCCTTTCCGACCGCTACATCAGCGACCGGTTCCTGCCGGACAAAGCCATCGACCTTATGGACGAGGCGGCTTCCAAAATCAGGACGGAAATCGACAGCATGCCATCAGAGCTGGATCAGCTCAGCCGTAAGATTATGCAGCTGGAAATTGAAAAGCAGGCACTTTCCAAGGAAGAGGACGACGCCAGCAAGGCTCGTATGACCCGCATCGAAGAAGAGCTGGCAGAGCTCAAGAGCGAAAATGACGCAATGCGCGCCCAGTGGGAAAGCGAAAAGAAAGCCATCAGTGAAGTCAAAGGCACAAAGAAACAGATAGAAGAAGTCAAACTCCAGATAGAAGAGGCCGAGCGTATGGCTGACTACGAGAAGCTGGCTCAGCTGCAGTACGGCGCCCTTCCAGAACTGGAAAAGAAGCTTGAAGAAGATAAGGAAGAAGCCGCCGAGGCCAAGGAAGGCCGTCTCCTGAAGGAAGAAGTCGGCGAGGAAGAAATTGCAGAAGTAATTTCCGCATGGACCGGCATTCCCGTCAGCAAGCTGGTTGAAACCGAAAGAGAAAAGCTCCTGCGTCTGCCGGAAATTCTCCACAAGAGAGTCATCGGTCAGGACGAAGCCGTGGAAGCTGTCTCCCAGGCTATTCTCAGAGCACGGGCAGGCCTCAAAGACGAACACAGACCAATCGGTTCATTCATATTCCTCGGTCCTACCGGCGTAGGTAAAACGGAGCTGGCCAAAGCTCTGTCTGAAGCCCTCTTCGATTCCGAGCGCAATATGATAAGAATCGACATGTCCGAGTACATGGAAAAGCATTCCGTCTCCAGACTTGTTGGAGCGCCTCCGGGCTACGTGGGCTATGACGAAGGCGGTCAGCTTACAGAAGCCGTGCGCCGTAAGCCCTACAGCGTAATACTTTTCGACGAAATCGAAAAGGCCCACCCGGATGTATTCAACATTCTGCTCCAGCTCCTTGACGACGGACGCCTGACGGACAACCAGGGCAGAACCGTGGACTTTAAGAACACAATAGTCATTATGACATCCAACATAGGCTCCGCCTACCTGACAGAAAACATCAGGGAAGACGGCACCGTAACCGATTCAGTTAAAGACAGCGTAACGGAAGAAATGAAGGCCCACTTCAGACCGGAGTTCATAAACAGAATCGATGACATAATCGTCTTCAGCCCACTTACTGAAGATCAGATCAGCGAAATCATCGACCTGTCCATGAAGGACATTGAAGCAAGATTGGCCGAAAGAGGCATTACAGTCAAGCTCACAGACGACAGCAAGAAACTCATCGCCAAGGAGGCCTACTCACCACAGTACGGCGCAAGACCTGTTAAGCGTTATCTGCAGAAGTATATCGAAACAGGCATTGCTGAAAAGATTATCCGCGGCGAAATCATGGACGGCCAGGAAATCACCATCGACGCAAAAGGCGGCCACCAGGAATTCTCCGCCAGCTAAAAGCGTTTCACGGGGACAGGCTTTTTGTTTCACCGAAAACTAAAAGAGCGAAGCTACACTGCTTCGCTCTATTTGTTTCCATTTACTAGTGAAACAAAAAGCCTGTCCCCGTGAAACGCTTTTTATTTTACTTTTACTTTTTTGATTTCTGTGTATGGGCTGAAAGATATTCTTTTGCCGTTGCATCTGTATGAGCGGATTTTGTAGTAGTAGGTCTTGCCGCTCTTTAAATCTGTTTCTGTAAAGCTTCTTGCGACCAGGTTGGATTGTTTTGTGTATTTCCCATTTTCCTTTGTCGCTCTGAGTACTTCGTATCCTGTGACCGGCTGCTTCTTCCACGACAGAGTCACTTTCTGTTTTGATGTGCTCTTGGCTTTGAAGTCTTCCGGTGCCTGCGGCTTGATCAGCTGGCCGTCGGATCCAAACCCATAATATGATGCTATGATTCTTGTTTCATCCTTTGCCATTCTCTTAAGGTTGGCATTCTTAAGAAGCCAGTTGGCCATTCTTTTATTGGAATGGAAGGAATGTTCAACTATTATTCCCGGTACATTTACATCCGACGATCCTCTGATTACGCCGTACCAGTCACGGCCGTCGCTTTGCTTTTTAACCCAGACCTGATAATTCTGTCTGGTAGTCATAGTCTTCTTAACTCTGGCTGACAGTTTTTTACCAAGAGGTTGTGCTACATTGTAAAGCTGTTTCTTTGCATAGGAAACAATTGTAAGTGGATAATCCGTCGACTGTGAGGATGATGAATTGGAATGAATGGATATGAAAAGGTCATTTCCCTTCGCCATCTTTCCACGGTTGTAGACCAGCGGGTCATGATAAAGATTCTTCTTTGTCATTGTCGCTACCACTCCGGGATATTTGTTGAGCATAGGTACAAGATAATTTGAAAGCTTCCAGACCTGTCTCGACTCCCAGTAACCTTTAACGATACCCCTGTTATAGTATCCTGCATGACCGGGGTCAACTTTTATTTTCAAAGTAGCCTTGGCATATTCAGCATCGACTGTATGCTTCTCTCCGTCACCTGTGATTTCGAAGGACGTTTTTCTGCCTATGCTTTTGCCGTCAACCAAAACTCTGATCAGGTAGTAGCCCTTATATACCTTAACAGTGAATTTCTTTGTCTCCCCATAATCTATGGAGAGAGTATTCTTTACACTGCCTGTTTTATGTCCTGTGACGCATCCACCCCAGCCGTCTGCAATTTTATCCGTCCTTGTGACGGTAACTACAGATGGTTCATCCTTTGCTGCATTCTTTTCAGCTGCAAACGAAAAACTAGGCATAGTGCTTAATAAAACAGCACACGCCAAAACTAGATGGATCAATACCCCATATTTCCTCTCTCGAATTCTAGTCATACTTCCTCCATTTCCGGACCAGTAATTTAAATTATACGGAGGAATGCCCAAAAAACAAGTCGGTGACCATGTAAAATCACCGACTTATCACATTATTGTTTACAATAAACTTAATTATGAAAATGACCCTATACTACATTTTGTTGCTTCACTTAACCCTCTTCATTCCATAGTGTTTTGCCAGAACTTTTGCTTCTGCAGCGGCCATTCTCTTGAGATTTGCTTCCTTCATGAGCCATTTACACTTGCTCGGGTTGGAGTGGAAGGAATGCTCCAGTATTACCGCAGGTACGTTCACTGCAGCTGCTCCTCTTATTACACCGTACCAATCTCGACCGTCTCTTTGTCTTTTTATCCATACCTGAGCCTTCTGCCTGGTCCTCATTGTAGCTCTAATCTGATTCGCAAGCTTCTTTCCAATTGGTTGAGCCTTCTTATACAGCTTCTTCTTGTGCTTTGATGACACAATTGCCAGAGGGTAATCCGCCCTTTTCGAACCGGACCAGTTGGAATGAATGGAAATAAACAGATGATAGCCTCTTGCCTTCTTTCCGCGCCTGTACACCGACATATCCTGCCACAGACTCTTCTTCGTCATTCCTACGGTGAATCCGTACTTCTTGAGCTCATTTTTAAGATAATTGGTAAGGCTCCAGTTCATCTGAGATTCATAGTATCTTCTGAAATAGCCCCTGTTGTACCTTCCGGCGTGACCGGCGTCGAGCATTATCTTAACCTTCTTCTTATTTACAACCCTCTTCTTTTTCTTTGGCTTCTTTTTCTCTACGGGAGGCTCTGTTTCTTCCTGCTCGGCCTGCTGTTCAGGCTCTGTAGCCGCAGGATCTTTATTCTCCTCTTCCTGGGCTGCATCGGTCCCCGGCTGTGTCTGGTTTCCTTCATCAGCGGCAAATGCCATCATGGGCACCAATGTAACCACCATTACCACTGCGAGAATGCCCGCTATAATTTTTCTCTTCACATTATTCATCCTTAATATCCTTCCTTGTCCTATATATTTTCAAGGAGCACAGTATATCACTGTGCTCCCTTTGTTGCATGGACTAACCCATTTATTCACATAACTTTCACTAAAGATTTATTTATCCGGCAATTGCCGTGATAATGCCCTCGAAAATCCCCATGAGTCTTACGAGAATGGGGTACATTATCCTGCTGGTAAAGTTAAATGCTATGAGGGCGATGAGTATTATATTTCCATAGTTATATACGGTGTACCACCAGTCGTATCTTCTGAGATCGAATATTTCCGTCACAACATTGAAGCCGTCCAGAGGCGGAATAGGCAGTAGATTGAAAATCATCAGCACCAGGTTGATATATATGCAATAGTAAAGCATGGAGCTGATAATCTGCGGAATTGTCTCCATTCCCAGAGCCGTGGACGAAGTGACGCCGGAGAACCGTATGAAGAGCCCCAAAATCACCGCAAATACGGCTGCGAGAATGAGATTCATGGTAACACCCGCAATTGACACCAAAAGCTCGTCTCTGCGCATATTTTTGAAGTTGCGGGGATTGATTTCAACCGGTCTGCCCCAGCCGAATCCAACGAATAGCAGAGCGATAAATCCAATAGGATCTATGTGTCTTGCCGGATTCACCGTGAGCCTGTTCTGGAATCTGGGGGTGTCGTCCCCCAGCCTGTAAGCAACATAGGCGTGGGCGTATTCGTGGAATGATAAGCCTACGATAATTCCCGGAAGAATAATCAGCTTATCCATGAACCAAGCCACCGGATCGCTGAATTCACCGCTTCTTACTGAAGAATAAACCATAAACAATAACAACATTATTGTAACCGGATTATTGAAGAACTGTCGCATTGATTTGTACTCCTTTTCCCTATAATATAGCCGTCAAAAGTCTGGATACGGCCTCTTTAATCTTTATCCATCTGGATCTCTGCTCATATAGTTCCCAGGTAAGCTCATGGCAGGACTCAATATCTTTCTCGAATATTGCATCCAGCTTCCTCGTTACCTTCTCGTCGTATATGAAAGCATTGGCCTCAAAGTTAAGCCTGAAGCTGCGATTGTCGAAGTTCGTCGAGCCAACCGTGGCCACCTGCCCATCCACTGTCATGGTCTTGGCATGGAGGAATCCTGCATCGTATATGAATACCCTTCCCCCATTCTTTATTATTTCTCCTACATATGAATAAGTCGCCCAGTATACGAAAATGTGATCCGGCATGCAGGGTATCATAATCTTCACATCTATACCGGATTGGCTGGCCATTTTTAAGGATTCCATAATAGGCGCATCGGGAACAAAGTACGGAGTCTGAATGCAAATGTTTTTCTTTGCACCTGAAATCATTTTCAGGAAGGCCCTCTTTATTTCCTCATGCTCTGAATCCGGCCCGCAGGAGACTATCTGCATGCCTATAACGTCATCTTCATGTTCAGGCTCGTAGAAGTTTGAAGTAATGTCCACAGGCACCTCACTGGACGCTCTCCAGTCCAGCATGAAGCGTGCGTTCATATCCTGAGCGGCACCGCCTCTGATTCTCAGGTGAGTGTCCCTCCAGAAGCCAAACTTCTTCTTTAGCCCTACGTATTCTCTGGCAACATTGAATCCGCCGATGTATCCGATTTCATTGTCGATAACCACCAGCTTGCGGTGATTACGGTAATTGAACCTGGAATTGAACACCTTAAGGAATTTGTTCCTGGGAGGGAAGAATGTAGCAAACTGCCCTCCGGCCAGAAGGAATTGGGATACAACCCTTTCATTTATCTGACGGCTGCCCAGGGCATCCAGGAGCAGCTTCACTTCCACTCCTTCCTTAGCCTTTTCCGTCAGGGCGTCAATAATCTTCCTTCCCATTTCATCGTTCTTGAGTATGAAGAACATGAAATGAATACTTTTTTTGGCTTCGGCAATATCCTGAAGCATTTTATCAAACATCTTGTTGCCGTCGGCAAATATTTGAACGTCATTGTTCTGGGTATAGTAAGCCCGGCCGTAATTCTGATTAAGTTCAATGAGATCGCTCCACTGTACTGCGGCCTTTTCCCTGAATTCGTAGGTTCCCTCTTTAATCCGCCTGTTTTGCTTGGCCAGGGAATTAGTCATGATGGATTCTTCATCCTCCGTAAACTTGAATATCTTCTGCCTCGCAATGTTCTGGGAGAAAAAGATATACAGAAACAGCCCTACGCCCGGAAGTCCAAATAAAACTGCCAGCCAGGCAAGGGTTGCCGATGGGTCCTTTCTTTCAAGGAATATGATAGTCATCCCTACAAAAAAGTTAATGACGTAAAGTATCCCCACTATATTTGATGGTATAAATAAGTCTTTAACTAGTGTCCACATACGCAATTATTATATATTCAACATTTCATTTTGTCACTCTTTGCTTCTCATCATGGACAAAAATGTTGCCCCTATGCAAAGAATCACATTTATCAGAAACACAATGTGTGTTACTTTCACAAGTGTTGCAGCGTCGGTGGAATGAAGGGACGCGCTGCCCATTATTACCCCGACTACAATTGTAACTATAGCCATGCTGTAGCTCTGTCCAAGATTTCTCATAGTAGCCACTATGGAATTTGCCACGCCGTAGTCTTCCGCCTTTACTCTCTCCATAATGGCCTTGGTGTTTGGCGATGAAAAAAGCGCAAAGCCTATACCTAAGATTATCTGCACTATGACGATAAATGCAAGAGGCGTATCCTCTCTTAGGAAGGTTAACGCACCCAGGCACACAGCACATATAGCCATTCCTAGCGACGCCATTTTATATGCGGGAATCCTGTCTGACATTTTCCCGGTCTTAGGCGAAAGAATGGCCATTACCACCGGCTGCACTATGAGGAGCAATCCTGCCGTCTGGGAATCAAAGCCCTTCACATGCTGAAGGTAAATGCTGAGAAGGTAGCTTATGGCAAAGGTGGCCCCATAATTAAGCAAAGCTGCAATATTCGAAAATGAAAAGGTCCTGTCCCGGAACATTCTCATATTTATAACCGGTGAAGAGCTTTTCAGTTCGACTCTCACAAATATAACGCCCAGAATGAGGCCGCCTGCAAGTATGGCCCAGGCATAGGACTTTACTGACAAATCCGTAAATCCGTATATGAGGCAGACTATCATGAGAATATATATGATATTCCCCGCAGGATCCTTCCCCTTTGCCTCCTGAAGATTCTCTTCTTTTGTAAGACCAACCTTAGCCACAATAAAGGCAATGACACCTATTATAACCGCTGTTGCAAATACCGACTGCCAGCCGAACTGCTTGTTGAGCACTCCACCGATTACCGGCCCCAGGGAAAGTCCCGTGTAGGTGGAGGCTACGCTCATGCCGAGAGCTGTGCCGTGCTTTTCCTCCGGGAATGCGGCGAGGAGCACTGCGTTGTTTGTGGCAAAGAGCATGGCTGCCCCAAGGCCCTGAATCATTCTGAGAATAATCAGCATGGCAATTGACGCAGAAAAGACGGCTCCCAGGCTGCCGACAGTGAATATGGCCAGCCCAAGGAGGAGCACAAGTCTCCTGCCCTTTGTGTCAGCAATCTTACCCATAGGCACGTTAAAAGCCGACACTGCCAGTATATATGCAGTGACGACCCATCCTACCGACGCCGCGCTGACGCCGAAGTGCTCTTCTATTCCGGGAATGGACAGATTGAGAGCGCTGCCCATAAATGTAGTTAAAAACGCTGTAGTTATTGCAACTAGCAGAGTATATTTCTGTTCCTTGTTCATTTATAAGGACCTTCTTCCCTCAAGGGCCTTCAGCAAGGTCTCTTCATCGGCATACTCCAGGTCTCCGCCTACGGGAATGCCGTGAGCTATGCGGCTCACCTTTATTCCGGAAGGCTTGACAAGCTTGCCTATGTACATAGCCGTAGCCTCTCCCTCAATGTTGGGATTGGTGGCGAGTATAAGTTCCTTTACATCCTTCTCCTGAAGTCTGACTATGAGAGAACGAAGATTGATATCATCCGGGCCGATACCCTTCATGGGGGATATGGCTCCCTGAAGAACGTGATAGAGACCATGGTACTCTTTAATTTTCTCCATGGCTATTACGTCCCGGGAATCCTCCACGACGCAGATTACATCCTGGTCTCTTCTGGTATCCGTGCAAATGGCGCAAGGATCCGAGTCAGTCAGATTGCCGCAGACGGAGCAGAATTTCATGTTCTTCTTGGCCTGGGTTATGGCCTGTGTCAGCTGCTCAGTCTCATCCTCCGGCATGGAAAGAATGTGGAAAGCCAGCCTCTGGGCTGTCTGCCTTCCGATGCCGGGAAGCTTCCCAAGTTCAGTAACCAGTCTGTTTAAGGGTTTGGGGTAATTAGCCATTTAGAACATTCCTTCCGGCAGTCCCAATCCGCCTGTGACCTTGTTCATTTCGTTCTGTGATATTTCTTCCATCTGTCTTAAGGCTTCGTTAACGGCAGTCATTACCAGGTCCTGAAGCATTTCAATATCATCGGGATCTACTATGTCCGGCTCAAGCTTTATTTCTGTAATCTCTTTCTTGCCGTTTACCGTTACCTGTACAGCGCCTCCGCCTGATGAAGCGCTGGTCTCCATCTCTTCGATTTCAGCCTGTACTTTGTCCATTTCTCTCTGTATAGCCTGAAGCTGGGCCATTTGCTGCTGCTGAGCCTTGGCTCCGCCACCCTGCTTAGGTTTTTTTCCTGCCTTCATTCCTCTTCCCATGTTTATGTCCTCCTTATTTTATCTAATGTATTTCCACGTTTGTGCCTAGCATTTCCGATGCTTTTCTAGCAGTCTCCTCCAGGCTCATTTCATGATTGTCATCCTCTTCGTCTCTGAGTATCATCTTGTGATGTCCGCCTGTGTACCTGGCAATGAGCTGCTCCATGGGGCCTCTGTTTTTCTCCAGATATCTTCTCGCCTGGCCGCTGACCTTTATGACAAACTCAGTGTCGTTCATTTTTATAGGTACCGCTCCCGTGCGAACGATGGTAAATGTGTTCGTCTGGCTCTCGCCGTCTTCTATGATTTCCGCCCAGATGGCATCGATTTCGTCTTCGTAATAATCCTCTTCAGAATAAGTATCTTCAGGATAATTGTCTTCTACGGGCTCACGTATTATGTGCTCCTGTACAGGCTGAGCCTCATGGGGCTGGGCGGGCTCTTGCACCGGCGCGGGCTCCTGCACCGGCACCCTCTCTACCGGCGGCTCCGGCATTTCCTGCTGTCTCGTCTCAGGTGCAGGCGTTCGCTCTGCTCTGGCTGCTTCAGTCTTGGCAGCTTCCCTTTCAGCCTTCTTCATGTTAACGCTGACATATCTGCCGTCTGCCGTGGTAGTTGCAAGCTTGACAACGCATATTTCCAGAAGCACCCTGGGCTGGTTTGAACCCTTTGCTTCAGTTATGGTCTTCGCTATTTCTATAATAGCGTTGTTAATCATTTCAATATCCGTGCGCTCCGCCTGAGATGTTATTCTTTCGATGTTCTCGACGGACATGGACAGGACATCCTGGGGATTGGCGATGAACTTTGTCATCATCAGATTGCGGTAATGACTCATCCATCCCTGGAGTATCTGGCGGGAATCCTTGCCTGCCCGCATGAGTTTGTCAATTACCAGGAGGGCACCTGCCGGGTCGTTGTGGTTGACCTTATCGGTAAGCTCAACGTAAACTTCTTCACCGACGGCTCCCATGGAGTCCAGCACATCATCTCTCGTAACAGTGCCCTTCCTTCCGGAAATGCACTGGTCAAGGAGAGTTAAGCAGTCACGAGCAGACCCGTCTGCCGCTGCAACGATTACCCTTACAGCCGACTCTTCCATCATAATGTTTCTGTCGATGCATATCTGCCTTACGCGGCCGGCCAGCTCCTCCTCGGAAACTCTGCGAAAGTCCATTCTCATACAACGTGAAAGGACTGTAGCCGGCAGCTTCTCCGGCTCTGTGGTGCAAAGGACGAAGACAACCGATTCCGGCGGCTCCTCAAGTGTCTTAAGCAGGGCATTGAAAGCCGGTGTAGACAGCATGTGGACTTCGTCTATTACATAGACCTTAGTCCTGCCGAGAACCGGCGGATAGTTTACATTCTCCCTAATGTCTCTGACATTTTCCACACCGTTATTTGATGCCGCATCTATTTCGATCAAATCCACAAAATTTCCTGCGGCAATATTTTTGCAATGCTCGCACTCGCCGCAAGGTCTCTTCTGGACATCTTCATTCTGACAGTTCAGTGCCTTGGCCAGCAGCCTCGCAACGGTGGTCTTGCCGGTACCTCTCGTACCGCAGAATAAATATGCGTGATTCACCGTGCCACTTGCAATCTGGTTCTTCAGTATGGTTACTATGTGCTGCTGTCCCAGCATGTCGGAAAAAACTTCCGGACGATAAGCTCTGTATAATGCTTTGTACATTCCTTACTCCATATCACTCTTAATAAAAAGCGTCCTTTGACAGCCCCGCAGACATCGGTAAAGGCTTATCTGCGGCACACAGGCGCTACCGTTTATTGCTGCTTCCTTCCGGACCTGACAAGGTTCACAGAGTCCTGTTGCGCAGGACCCCAGCCGAGCCTGCCGGAGCTATCAAAAGACGCTTTGCTCAGTATCCTATTATATGTATTTTGCCCTTGATAGTCAATGACAATCGATAGGTTTCAAAGATTAAAAAAAACTCCGGCGATACCCGCCGGAGCAAATGTCAAACTCTTACTTTTATCCTACACCCATGAAATGAGTTTCTTGATCACTGTCTCTGCCAGAAGCAGTCTCTTATCTACGAAACTGTGAGTTGACGGAATGGACAGATATTCAAAGTCATCTGGATTGCATTTTTCTATGCATCCTGCCAGGTATTCGCCATGATTTTTAACTACTGCACAAACATCGTATTCTGCGCCGATAATCATGAGAGGCTTCTTAGCCAGAGTCCCTGCCAGAGTATCCAGAGCGTAGCCCGGGTTGTCTTCCAGTTCTTTCATGAGTGTGTCATAGTCTGTATTCAGCTGCATTACGCCGCCTTCGATAAGCTCATGAATGTTTGTCCAGTCTTCGCCGCCATTTTCTTTACCCAGCTGATACTGTCTTTCAAAGTCGTAAGGTGCCATGGCAATGGATCCCTTTATTCCATCGCACTGAGCTGTTGTGTGGAGTGTTGAGAATCCGCCCATGCTGTGGCCGACAACAAATATATTATCAACATCGATATGATACTCTTCTGCATTATCCTTGAGGAACTGCAGCGCAGTCTTTGTATCGTCAATAACGTTGGCAAAGAGGAATGGCCCTGGTGAGCCCCAGCTGCCGGAATAGTTCATTGTGAGAACATTGAAACCACAGCGCCTTATAGCCTGCATCAAGTCCAGGTTCTTTTCATTTCCCGGGAAGCCGTGAAGCAGGAGTACAGTCGGCTTCTTATCTGTGCCGCCGGCAGTGCTGAGAAGAGAGTTAAACCATCCCCTGTTGCCGGGCATGAGTATGGTAAAATCATCGGGACCGTTAGGATCGTCCTTCCAATCTGTATCCTTGTATAGCATATTGAAATCAACCATTTCTTTTCACCTCCATAATATTCGGAATATTAACTGTTTTTATTTTACAACCCATTCATACATTTTGCAATTAGAATGCTATATTAATTGGCCAGGGCGTTTTATTGGAATCGTCGAAAATTATTTCACACACTCCTGTATTATTTTAATTATGAAAAAAGTTCCAATGTTTATTGATATCATCATCTATAGTATATAGCGTATGTGCCAGCGATTGATAATCCGAGAGCTTCGATACTTAAAAATAGTTTCACCTTTTTCTTATTGATATTATTGTGAAAATTTTTACTGCGTTCGTTACTTTAAACCTGCCGATATAAGAGAAAAGCTCTTATCCAACTATCTATTTGAATATATTGCGTCATTCCTTGATAGCAAATATAAACAGTACTGGTTCATACTGATCCCTTCCTTCTTGGCATGCAGAGACAGACTGCGATGTAGTGTTTTCGGTATTCGCAGTTTAAACTGTCCGGAATATTCCCCCGATCCCAAAGGTTCAGGAATAGGATATCCATCCTCCAGTGCCGCAGCCATCCATTCTTCTTTTGCCAGTTCTGCATTGGATGCAACCTCAGACAAAGTTTCTCCTGCGGTAATGCATCCAGGGAGTTCAGGATATTCCGCCACAAAACCACCTTCATCGATATCCGGTATTATTTCCAGCGCATATGGAAGATTCATATAATACTCAATCTTTTTCATTGTTCTCCTCCCATTTATCTTCACCACCTCATTATAAAGTTATATAGCGAAGGTGTCAAATACGACACCAAAAAATCAATAAGTTAAAACAGCGAAAGTGCCCGGTTTCCCGAGCACTTTCGCCGCTTTGATATTGAAGTTCAGCTACTGCTGAATACTAAATATACTTATTTTTTCAGGCAGTAAAACGCATCCATTCCCGCATATACCGCTGCATCATCCAGGCACTCCTCAATTCTCAGGAGCTGGTTGTACTTAGCGATACGGTCAGTTCTGGAAAGGGATCCTGTCTTGATCTGACCTGCATTGAGACCAACTACGATATCGGCGATAGTTGTATCTTCAGTCTCACCACTTCTGTGAGAAACTACTGCAGTGTATCCGGCCTTCTTAGCCATTTCGATTGCATCGAAGGTTTCTGTCAGTGTACCGATCTGGTTAACCTTGATAAGGATGGAGTTACCTACGCCCTTTTCAATTCCGTCAGCCAGTCTCTTTGTGTTTGTAACAAAGAGGTCGTCACCTACCAGCTGGATTTTGCCGCCAAGTTCCTTAGTCAGCTTAGCCCAGCCTTCCCAGTCATCTTCTGCAAGGCCGTCTTCCAGAGAGATGATTGGATATTTATCTGAGAGCATGTCATAGTACTCAATCATTTCGTCAGCTGTCTTCTTAACGCCTTCACCCTTCATGTCGTAGATGTTGTTCTCAGCATCGTAGAATTCTGATGAAGCAGCGTCCATTGCGATGAATATATCTTCGCCCGGTTTGTATCCGGCTCTTTCGATAGCTTCAACGATTACTTTGATAGCCTCTTCATTGTTGGCCAGGTCCGGTGCGAAACCGCCTTCATCGCCAACTGCCGTGTTGAGACCGCGCTCTTTGAGAACTGATTTGAGAGCGTGGAATGTTTCAGCCCCCATTCTCAGAGCTTCTTTGAATGTAGGAGCTCCGGCCGGCATAATCATGAATTCCTGAATGTCAACAGTGTTGTCCGCGTGGGATCCACCATTGAGAATGTTCATCATAGGTGTAGGCAGAGTCTTGCCGTTTGTGCCGCCCAGGTATTTAAACAGAGGCAGTCCCAGAGACTCAGCTGCGGCAATGGCATTGGCCATGGATACGCCGAGAATTGCGTTTGCACCCAGCTTGCCTTTGTTCTCTGTTCCGTCGAGAGCGATAAGAGCCTTGTCCAGTCCTACCTGGTCAAATGGATCGAAGTCGATCAGGTGAGGAGCGATAATATCGTTAACATTTTCAACTGCCTTCTGAACGCCCTTGCCCAGGTATCTGTCCTTGTCTCCGTCTCTAAGCTCAACTGCTTCGTGTACGCCTGTGGATGCTCCGCTTGGAACGATTGCGCGTCCGCAGGAACCGTCAGTAAGCAGTACTTCTACTTCTACAGTCGGATTACCTCTTGAGTCCAGCACCTCGCGGGCCAGAATATCATCGATATAAACCATTTCCATGTAACTTCTCCTTTTTACTTAAAAATTTATTATTCCCATGAAGTCATCAACCTTCAGACTTGCGCCGCCAATGAGGCCGCCGTCGATGTTCTCCATGTTCATGAGCTCCGTGGCATTGCCCGGCTTCATGCTGCCGCCATACTGGATTGTGGTCTCGCAGGCAACTGCATCACCATACAGGTCTGAAATAATGTCTCTGATGTGAGCGCACATTTCTTCAGCCTGCTCCGGGCTGGCTGTGCGACCGGTGCCTATGGCCCAAATAGGCTCGTAAGCTATAGTCAGGGCAGAAACGTTTTCTGCTGTCAGACCTTCCAGATCGGCCTTTACCTGTGCCTCTACGATTTCCTTTTCCTTTCCTGCATCCCTCTGATCCAGGTTCTCACCTACGCAGAGAATGGGCAGAATGGAAGAAGCGAAGAGTCTCTTAAGTTTGAGATTTACTGTCTCGTCAGTCTCGTTATTGTACTCACGTCTCTCGGAGTGGCCGATAATGCAGTAATCGATACCCAGCTCTTCCAGCATGGGAACGGACACCTCACCGGTGAATGCGCCGCTGTCCTCAAAGTGACAGTTCTGGGCGCCGACTTTAATGTCAGTTCCTTCGAATATATTTTTCAGCAGCTCCAGATGAACGAAGGGGGCACAGATGGCTGTGCGCACATCTGTGTCATGGTACTTCTCTTTGAGAGCATTGGCAAAGTCCGTGGCCTCTGCCCTGCTCATGTTCATCTTCCAGTTGCCGGCTATAAATGGTGTTCTCATTTATATGACCTCCAAATTATTTGTCTTCCAGACATGCTACCCCCGGCAGTTCCTTACCTTCCAAGAACTCCAGTGATGCGCCGCCGCCTGTTGAAATATGTGTCATTTTGTCAGCAAGGCCTGCCTGCTCTACTGCGGCAGCTGAGTCGCCGCCGCCGATTACCGTTACAGCGTCGGTCTCTGCCATAGCCTTGGCTACCGCGTTTGTGCCAACTGCAAAGTTTGGCATTTCGAATACGCCCATGGGGCCGTTCCAGACGATAGTCTTAGCCTCGGCGATTTCCTTTGCGAAGGCCTTCTGTGATTCAGGCCCGATATCCATTCCCATCATGTGTGGGGGCATCTGGCTGGCTCTGAATACGTGGTGCTCCGCATCGTTTGAAAACTCCGTTGCGCACATTGTATCAACGGGAATGAGAAGCTCAACTCCGTTGTCGTTAGCCTTTTCCATGAGCTCGCTGGCCAGGTCTATTCCCTCTTCATCGAGAATGGACTTGCCGATTTCATAGCCCATGGCCTTGTAGAATGTGTAGGCCATTCCGCCACCGATAATGAGCGCATCCACCTTGTCCAGCAGATGGTCGATTACCTTTATTTTGTCGGATACCTTTGAGCCGCCCATAATTGCAAGGAAAGGTCTGGCCGGATCTTCAACGGCCTCGCCCAGGAATTTCAGTTCCTTCTCAATGAGGAACCCTGAAACAGCCGGCATGTATGCAGCTATTCCCGCTGTGGAGCAGTGAGCTCTGTGAGCTGTGCCGAAGGCATCGTTTACGAAAAGCTCGCCCAGAGACGCAAGCTCGCCGGTGAAGGGCTCGGCATTGTCAGTTTCCTCTTTGCGGAATCTGGTATTCTCAAGAAGGACAATGTCACCCTCTGCCATTGCGTCTACTGCAGCCTTAACGGAGTCGTCAACAACTACGTCTGACTGAGCAAACTTAACTTCCGTGCACAGAAGCTCCGAGAGTCTGTCTGCTACGGGAGCCAGGGTGAATTCCATTTTGGGCTCGCCCTTGGGTCTGCCCATGTGGCTCATGAGAATGATCTTTGCGCCGTTATCCTTGAGATATTCAATGGTTGGCAGAGCCGCTCTGATTCTCACATCGTCAGTAATTTTCCCATCCTGCATAGGCACGTTAAAGTCGCACCTTACCAGGACCTTCTTTCCTTTTACTTCTATGTCTTTAACTGTTTTTTTCATTGTTACCTCTTAGTGATTCAATTATTTGTTATCAACTTCGCACATGTGCTTAGCCAGCATGAGCAGCTTGTTTGAGTAACCATATTCGTTGTCATAGTAAGCTACCAGCTTGAACAGTGTATCGTAAATGTGGATACCCTGACGAGCGTCGAATATTGATGTGTGCGGGTCGCCCAAGAAGTCGATTGATGTTACTTCATCGTCAACATATTCCAGAATGCCCTTCATGGGACCTTCTGAAGCTTCCTTCATTGCTGCGCAGATTTCTTCGTATGTAGCGCCCTTTTCCAGCTCGATGTTCAGGTCTACCAGGGAAACGTCAGCTGCAGGGATTCTGTATGAAATACCTGTCATCTTGCCCTGGAGTTCAGGAATTACCAGACCTACTGCCTTGGCAGCGCCTGTTGTTGAAGGAATAATGTTTCCAAATACGCTGCGGCCTGTTCTCCAGTCTTTTTCTGAACGGGAGTCAACTACCTTCTGCTTGGCTGTTGCAGCGTGGATTGTAGCCATGAGACCGTGCTTGATGCCCCACTTGTCCTGTACAACCTTAGCCATAGGAGCAAGGCAGTTTGTTGTGCAGGAAGCGTTGGATACTACCATCATGTCGCTTGTGTATTTGTCGTGGTTTACGCCCATTACGAATGTGGGGGAGTCATCCTTGGCAGGAGCTGAAATGATAACCTTCTTTGCGCCGGCTTCGATGTGAGCCATAGCCTTCTCAGTTGTTGTATAAGCGCCTGTACCTTCGATGATGTACTCTGCTCCGCATTCCTTCCATGGAATCTTTGAAGCGTCGCTTTCGCCGTAAACTTTAACCAGCTTTCCGTCTATTACCAGTCCGTCTTCCGCAACTTCGATTTCTGCGGGGAATCTTCCGAATGTAGAATCATACTTCAGCATGTACTTCATGTACTCAAGATCTGCGTTACGCTTGTTGATCGCTACGATTTCAACATCGGGGTCGTTCAAGGCCGCACGCATTACCACTCTTGAAATTCTTCCGTATCCGCTGATTCCAACTTTTACTGCCATTTTGTTTGTCCTCCTTAAATATAGTGAAATTATGTTGTGACTTTATAAAAATAACTGCCGTTCCCTCGGCCTGCATGGCCTAGGGATTCGGCAGTAATTACCTATTGTGTTGTAATTTGAACTGTTTCCATCATTACCGTCCCGGTTAATTCAATAAATAATCTTCAAACTCAATACATTATAACATATAAGGACGGTAATTCAAGTGCGCTGCAGCAATATCCACGGCCTACCTAACAATAGTTGTATGTTCATGTGTATTGCCAATTTTGATAGCCACATCTTCGTTTAGTCCGGCTTGATAAGCAAATTCTTGCCAGTTTGACACTGCTTGCGAAACACATGAGATGATATTACTTGCTCTTGAATGGCTTATGTTCATTGTATTTGAACACTGTATCAAGTCATCCATATTAATGGAGTCCCGCTTCCCATTAATAGTCATTTGGTGGCTGCCCGTCCATATCCCACCCGGATTATATGCGTAAGTAATATCATATGCCGGAGCCAGTGACCAAATGCCATCCTTATCCATGAGAAAAGAAATATTTTTAACATGGTCATCTTGATTTCGCGCTATAACATTAAACACCATTCTTTTGTACAATTCTTCAATTTCTTTCTGACCCATCCCAAGCAATCTGATAACTTTTGCCGCCTGCTCATAACTATATACACCGGATATATTGTAATCGTAATGAGCCAGGGCACCAAGGGTCTGCATATGCAATTTATCACCCTTGTCACCTATCCTGTCAAATCTCCTTGTCATGAAATGACAAATTCCTCCCTCGCGGAAGAGTCTACACTCATTCATTTTAATTCCTGCAGCCAAGGCCATTAGATAATATGCATATTCAATCTTTGTATATTCGGGTCTGTCTACTTCCTCTTTATCCCTATTTCCCTCAACGTTTCCGAATTTAATAAGCCAATATTCATATCCGTCACCCGGATTAATTTGACCCGAGCGAATGTCCCCGGTTTTTTCATTCCATGCAACAATAGCTTTCGCGCGTGCACCACCTGCTGATGTGCCGACTTTTATTATTTGTTCCATCAAGTGAGAATCATTTCTATAGCTCGTTTTATACCTCTGGCTAAGAATATCTGAAGCTAAGCCCGCTAACTGATTCACTTGTATTCTTTCATATTCTGTCGGATAATCCGACAAAGCCGGAACAAATTCAAGCGCTCCCATACCACGTTTTCCCGTGTAACATAATTGCTCGATTATATTTAATGATTTTCTATCCCTGCCTTGGGATGCAAGCCATGCATCAAGAATAATGTTTCCAAATTTGTCCGGCAAAGAATCAGCCAGCAATCCCGGCAATCCTCTGAATGACTGTTCTGATAACTCAGGAAATGAATATACACGTTCCGATAAAGGCATCATTATAGGCGATACTTCAATTCCGCTCATTATGAAATCCTTATCATATTCAAACCTTGAAGTTCGGTTATCATCTTGTAACGCGACTATTCCAATTCTGGTTCCCCATAAATAAACTTCTGCAGCATTTGTCATTTGTCTTCACCCCAAACCCAATTTCGTTTTTCATTCACCTTGCTTTTCCCTGCACGCACACGCTTTTTCCCCACATCCAAAAAATTACTAGGCCTTATACTTTGATCATCAATAATGATATTTAGTTTGTCAGCCTGATTAATCCCACGTAGAACATTTATAAATACCGAAAGCTTAACATCCCCTCCGTTTTCAATGTTACTAATAGTTCTCAAGGATACCCCTGCCATATCTGCAAGCTCAGATTGCTTTATATTCATCGCCACTCTGGTGTCTCTTATTCTCTTTCCAAGTTCTTTGATTATTAACTCGTTAGAATCTAAATTAGTTATATGCATTGCACACCACCTTTTATCAGAATCAGTTAAAATCTATTCGTAGTATAACCATAACACAAAAAACAACAACGCGCAATACTTTGCGCGTTATCTGTTTTTTTGGTAGCTAATGTGCATGTTTTTGCAAATTATATAACCCTTCATTATTCTTTTTGTAATTCTTCTGCATAATTTTCTGGATGAACATCTAGGTTAAGTCTTACTCCTTCTGGATCTCCGTTATTGTATAAACGCCCACTATTATACTGATGCCCAAAAACAAAATTGCCCTTACTGACTTCCTCTAAATGTTCACCCTCCGGATTATTCGGAGTAATATTTTCTGGATAAAAAGCAACGAAGGTAACTGACCCCCATGAGTTTGACGTCATTTTAGGTTTTATATGCATTGTACTATCGTCGGAACAGAACCTTTCCTCGTCACCATAGTATATTGTCGATAGAAAACGATTTGTGCTTAAAAACTTCTCGTGTTCATCATTATATTTTGGGTCATATTCGATGTTATAACCCACAAATTCAAGAAATACCTCTGGATTGGCAGTACTCTCTTCAGTTACATCCCAACCCTCCGTTACATTTTCAATCCTCATGGTTCCAATAGCTATCCACATATCGCTGACATCCAAATATTCGTCGAATATCCTTTGATGCCCGGATCTTTCAACACCCCAATCCTACTACAATATATTTGTGGTT
>DFGY01000072.1 GCA_002372505.1 Firmicutes bacterium UBA3738 | reverse complement strand
CTTCTCCTTCGGAGATTACTTTAAGGAAGATGCAATAAAGTGGGGCTGGGAATTTTCCACGGAGGTTCTGAAGCTGCCTGAGGACAAGCTCTGGGTGACTATTTACGAAAATGACGAGGAGGCTCACGATATCTGGCGCGACATGGTAGGCGTGCCTGAGGATAGAATCGTAAGACTTGGAAAGGACGACAACTTCTGGCAGATCGGCACAGGCCCCTGCGGTCCTTGCTCTGAGATGTATTACGACAGAGGCGAGGCCTATGGCTGCGGAAAGCCGGACTGCAAGCCGGGCTGCGAATGCGACCGCTATATTGAGTACTGGAATCTGGTATTTACCCAGTTTGACGCCCAGGAAGATGGCAGCTACGAGGATCTGGCTCAGAAGAATATCGACACGGGCCTTGGCCTTGAGAGAATGGCCTGCATTATGCAGGGGGTTGACTCAATTTTCGACGTAGACACCCTGCAGCATGTAATTAAGGCTATCGAAGCACGTCTTGGTGTGAAGTACGTTGGCGACGGCAGCGGCGAGTTCGACATTCCCATAAGAATCGTCACAGACCACGTACGCTCCGCCACATTCATGATCGGGGACAAAATCATGCCGGGCAACGAAGGCAGAGGCTACGTCCTTCGCAGACTCATACGCCGGGCTGCGAGAAACGGCAGGAAGATGGGGGTTACGGACTCATTCCTGGCTGACATTGTGGACTCAGTAATCGACACCTGCGGCGAGGCTTATCCGGAGCTGGAGGACCAGCGTGTATTTATAAAGAAAATCATTGAAGGGGAAGAAAAGAAATTCGCCCAGACTCTGGATCAGGGCACGGACATGATCGAAGGCTTCATTGCCGATATGAAGAAGTCCGGGGAAAAGGTTCTCTCCGGGGACAAGGCATTCAAGCTTCACGACACATACGGATTCCCCATTGATATTACAACGGATATTATGGCTGACGAAGGCTTCGAGGTGGACAAGGAAGGCTTCGAGAAGCTTATGGAAAAGCAGAAGAGCGCAGGCAAGGAAGACGCTGAAAAGAACGACGTTGCCTGGGATTACGAAGCCTATGCCGAGCTGGAAGGAAAGCATACGGAGTTTACCGGATATGCAGGCACTGAAGGGGAAGGCAGCGTAATTGGAATATACAGAGAGCACGTGAGCGTGGACTCTTTGGATGAGGAAGTTACGGGAACCGTCATTCTCGACAGCACGCCATTTTACGCAACCAGCGGTGGACAGGTTCACGATACAGGTATTATGTACACCACCGAGAACGGCCCGGGATTCGAAGGAAAAGTCCTTGATGTAGTAAAACACGATGACGTATTCCTTCACACTGTGACAGTTACATCGGGAACCCTTAAGGTAGGCGACAAGGTTACTATGAAGGTTGACAGCAGGGACAGACACAACACTTCCAGGAACCACACGGCAACACATCTGTTGCACCAGGCTCTTAGAGACGTGCTAGGTGACCACGTACAGCAGGCAGGCTCCCTGGTTACAAAGGACGCTCTCAGATTTGACTTTAGCCACTTTGAAGCTATGACGGTTGAGCAGGTTGCAAAAGTTGAAAGTATTGTAAATGAAAAGATCAGCGACTTTATTCCTGTAAATACTGAGGTTATGTCCATTGACGAAGCTAGCTCAAGCGGCGCAATGAGCCTCTTTGACGAAAAGTACGGCGACGAAGTAAGAGTTGTTTCCGTAGGTGACTACAGTAAGGAGCTTTGCGGCGGCGTACACGTTGAAAATTCAGGGCAGATTGGTGCCTTTAAGATTATAAGCGAGAGCGGCATAGCCAGCGGCGTCCGCAGAATCGAGGCCGTAACCGGTGCAGGACTTCTTGCGAGAATGACCAGCCAGACCAATGTTCTCGATTCCGTATGCGGCAAACTCAAGACCAAGCCGGACCAGCTGGAAGACAGAATCGAGCACATGATTACTGAGCAGCAGGAAATCAGAAGGGAGCTTACAGAGCTTAAGAACGCATCCCTTGCCGACGCATCCGGCGAGCTCCTAAACGAAGCTAAAGAAATTAACGGAATAAAGCTACTCACTAAGACCTTCGAGGGTCTGTCAATAGACGAGCTGAGAAAGATTTCCGATGAAGTAAAGGCTGAAAATAAAGGCGTTGCAATGGTTCTGGCTACTGTGAACGAAGGCAAGGTCACATTCCTCGTATCCCTTACGGACGACGTAGTGGAAGGGGGACTTCACGCAGGCAAAATGGTTAAGGAAATTGCAAAGGCTGCAGGTGGCGGCGGCGGCGGAAAGGCTGACATGGCCCAGGCCGGAGCCAAGGATCCATCGAAAATAGAAGATGCATTTGCAGTTGCAGAAAATTTAATCAAATAAGCCAATAGAAAAAAATCATTGTCAAAATCTTCTATATGTAATATAATTGAGTAAAGCAATTCTAAGTCAATGAAAGGAGAGCATCATGGATTCCAGAAACACATTGCTTTTCGACAGTATAACGAAAACAGAACAAAGGACACCGAGACAGATATTGGACGAAGTATATAACGCTCTTGAGGAGCGCGGATATAACGCAATCGATCAGATTGTGGGATATCTACTTTCAGGTGATCCTTCTTACATAACAAGCCACAACAACGCCAGGAGCATTATCAGACAGATAGACAGAGATGATTTGGCGGAAGAACTTGTTAGAAGTTATCTGGATAAGTAAGATTGACGGGCCGCCTGACGCGGCCTGTTTTTTTGAGTAATGCGTAAACTTGGACTGGATGTAGGAGACAAAACAATAGGAGTAGCCGTCAGCGACGAGCTTTTAATTGTGGCCAACGGCGTCACAACCATAGAGCGGGTCGGAATCAGAAAGGACTGCGACCGGGTTATTTCCCTTGTGCGAGAATACGACTGCGACACAGTGGTTGTGGGCCTCAATAAAATGCTGGACGGCAGCGACAGCCCGCAGACTGAGAAGGTTTACGAATTTAAGAGAATGCTGGAAAACAAAATGCGTTCATCCGGGCTAGCAAATGTGAAAATCGAATTTTACGACGAGCGCTTCACAACGAAAATAGCCGAAAATGTGCTGATTGAGGGTAATGTAAGGCGGGAAAACCGCAAAAAAGTAATAGATAAGCAGGCGGCAATAATCATATTGCAGGGTTATCTGGACACTTTATAATCACAGGGATGGAAGAAAAGACTCATAAAAAAAGCCGTTTGGGGCTGTATATTCTCTTAGCTACAATTCTTGTAATCGCAATGGTTGCAGGAGTTTTTGTGCTTCACGCAAATGAATATGTGGACGAGCAGGAAAAAAAGTACGACAACCGTATTTTTGACGATGTATATATTGAAAAACTTAACGTCAGCGGCATGACCAAGGATGAGGCGGCGAAGATTCTCAGCAACCACATAAACGCCGGCATTAACAATCGTAAGATAACACTCACTGCCGGAAGTGTTGAAAAACCGGTAAATGTGTCCGCATTTAAAATAAAGTTCGATGCTGAGAAAGCTGTCCAGGACGCCTATGACTTCGGCAGATCCGGGAATCTGGTATCGAGATATTTTCTTTACCGCAAGCTGGAGGATGAGCCTGAACCTGTGACAATTAAACTGGAGCGGACCATTGACAATAAGAATGTTGAAAAAGTATTAAATGACAACAAGAATGTATTTAACGCCAAGCCGGTAAATGCCTCTATTAAGGTGTCTACAAAGGACGGCAAGAGAAATATAAAAATTATTCCCGAAAAGAACGGAATAAAGCTGGTGGAGGATAAGTCAATCCAGGATCTTGAGTCATTCCTTAATGAAAAGTGGAATCTGGAGGCCTCTTCCGTTAATATGACCGTAGACACAGACGTTCCAAAGTACACATCGAAGGACTTCGAGGAAGTGAAGGATGTCCTTGGAACATACACCACCAAATTCGATTATTACTACGAGGATCGTAAGAGTGAAATAAAAAAGTCGGCCAAGAAGCTGAATAACATTATTCTCGAACCCGGTCAGGAGCTATCCGTATACAAGAAGGCGGGGGAATATTCCAAAAAATATTACGGTCTGGCCTTAAGCCAGGCGGCCTCAACCTTGTATAATGCAGTAATCAGAGCGGAGCTGGACGTAACGGAAAGGCACTCCAACTACTCGGCCCCTTCATTTATAGGCTTGTCCGCTGATGCTGCAGTTAGGGACGAGGGCAATGATTTTAAATTTAAAAATGACACGGATAACATCATTTATATTTATTCAACGTCAACAAAGAGCAAAGTGACATTTACAATTATCGGTAAGGAGACCCGTGATAAAAACCGGAAGGTTAAGTTTGCCTCCAAAACCACTGCAGTCATCAAGGCCGGCACCACCAGAACCAAGGACAACACTCTTAAAAAAGGTAAGAAAGTCGTGGCACAGGAAGGCATAAACGGATACCGGGCCGAGCTTTGGAAGACCGTATACGTGGACGGCAAGAAGACGGATGAAAAGAAATTCAACGAAAGCTCTTATACGCCAGTAAACAAGGTAGTACGAATCGGCACCAAGGTTGCTAAAAAGAAGAAAGCCAAGAAAAAAGTCAATAGCATCACAAGAAGATAGAGTTGTGTGACTGAAATAGAATCTGCTTGCAATATATTCCATTATGGTATATTATTACATTATGTTAATTGTTACCAGAATGGAGTATTTTTATGAAAGCAGAATTTTTTGTTAAAGACTATTTGAAAAACAAGGCAGCCAACGATGCCGACATAACCGAAAAAATCAGGACACTGGATGAGAGCATAAAGAGCCACAGCGCAGACATTCCACTAACAATGGCCGATGTATCCTTTTCCTCTTCAAGTCTGCTGAAACCGGAGAAAAACTGCCGGGTGAGGGAAGTGTCTGACGCCTTGGTCCGCTACGAAGATCTGCGGCGTAAATATTACGACGAACACGTAGAACTAATGCGATCCAAAATTGATTATCTGAATCTGCTCATATGCACAAAGCGTATCTATGATTTAATATCATTTCTCATATTCAAGCTGGAGCCCAGGGAAAGAAGGGCAGTCAGCATCTACATGGAAGGTGGCAAAATGGCCGAAATCGCCTCGGAACTAGGCTGCGCCTACAACACAGCCAAAGATCTGCTTAACAGAGGAATAGGGCACATTGTAGCTGACATCGATGAACAGCAACTAAAACAAATTGGTATCGGTTGACGTTAGTTGACACTCTCTGACACTCATTGGCAACAAATGTCCACCACTGAAATTCCAAAATATGCTATATTATAATTAAAGAAAAGATGGAAGCCCGGAGCAACCATCTTTTTTTGTTGCATACGTATTGTTACGTGTTATAATTTCTATGGAGGAGAAAACAAAATGAAATACGTATATCCAGCAATATTTATTAGAGAAGAAAAGGGGTACTCAGTTAGTTTTCCTGATTTTGAAGAATGCTACACATGTGGAGACGATTTAAAAGATGCCATATACATGGCACAGGATGCTCTTGCATTCACACTGTTCGATTACGAGAAAGAACACAAAAGTATTCCCGAACCATCCATTACTGAAAAAATTAAACTTGCAAAAGGGGAATTCATAAACTATATCGTCTGCGACACTATTGAATATCAAAAGAGAAACAATAATAAAGCTGTAAAAAAGACCTTGTCAATTCCTCAATGGCTTAACGAAGCAGGAGTAAGTGCAGGCCTTAATTTCTCACAATTATTGCAAGACGCAATAATAAGACAACTGAATCTTTAATTATATTGACAAATAATATCGATATATGTATTATAATCATATCGATGGGTCTCCATTAACCCGTGGCTTCGAGCCATAAAGAGATGAACAGTATTGAGAGCGGAAGATTCGTATCTCCGCTCATTTTTTGTGTTAGGAGTGTTTTTAATGCTTACTTTAAAAGACAATTTGGAATTTGTAAATGTGGATACCGAATATATTAAATATTTGCATCAAAATGACAATGAAGTTCAATATAGTTCTATAGGATATGACGAAAAACCATTTTTAGGAATGCTTTTGTTAAATGAGAATATGTATTATGTTATACCATTAACTTCTGCAAAGAAAAAGCATATAAATTGGAAGGATCGCTATTCGGACGGTAGATTCTTAGTCACAGGAATCGAACAAAGGTGCATGATTACTGCAGAAACAATTTATAAAGAAATCGGTGATGTAGAGCATATTAAAAGAATATACGCTGCCATTGATGTAAAGAAAATGATACCTGTAAAAGATGACCTGTTTCAAACTGTAAGATTCAATATTATTGAAACTGATTCCGAAGAGACTAAAAACTATAAAATTTTGCTAAATAAAGAATATCAAGCATGTGTTAAAATAGTTGATGATGTAATTAAAAAGGCAGACACAATATATTCAAAACAGATGTCGACCGGTAAAGTTTTGAGATTCTGTGCTAATTATAAACAATTAGAAAAAGCTTGCCAAAATTATAATGTACAAAAATAATATAGTGAACTGCTAAACCGAAGTAAAAAATAGAGAACGAAAAGCTGCGTTAATAACAAGGCGAAGAGAAGTTAGGGAGCCAAAAGGCTCCTTTTAATATAACAATAATATTAATTTTTCTCTGTCTAGTGTATAATATGTACAGAACCACAAATCGGTGGTTCGACTAGAAGTTATACTATAAAAAGTAGAGAGGAAGAGATATGAATAAACTATCAAAAAAACTAATGGCTGCGATGTTGGCTATCATGGTAGCCTTCACATTCATGCCTAGCGCTGCACAGGCCGCTGCCAAGAAACCAGCAAGGGTAAAAACAATAAAGATAGCTCAGAGTACCGTAGGTAAGAACACGGTAAGCGTTTTGCTTCGCTGGAACAAAGCTAAAAATGCGAAAAAGTACCAAGTATACCGCCTTAGCCAGAAGAAAACATGGAATAAATATAAGGTGGTAAAGAAGGCCGCAAAGAACAAGAAGAAGTTCACAAAGAAAAACCTGTACAAAGTAAAGGCTCGTAAAGGTAAGTACCAGGTATATAAGTATGCAAAGAAGTGGCAACTCGCAAAAGTAGTCGGAAACAAAAAGAACTACACATATAAGTACAATACCGGGAGAAAGAATATAACACAGGTTTCAAAGAAACCTATTGCAACCGTAAGCAAGCTAAAGTTTGGTAAAACATATCGTTTCAAAGTAAGAGCCGTGAATGGTAAAAAGAAGAGCGCATTTAGTAAGCCTCTTAAAATCCGCATATCAAAAGACGGTAAAGAAATGACGGAAATTGTTGGGAAAAAGCAAAACACAGTTCCCACAAACGTCAAGATATTCGATGCAAACGAACCAAAGGATAATCTTCCACCATGCCTTCAATCCAAAACAAAGGTAATAGATAAAAACACATTTTCATACGGTGGAAAGACATATAAGATAAGCGACTTTTACGGTGAACTGAAAGTAGTAAACGTAAGAGGTATCCCAATGGTCGTAATCTATGACGAGTATATGTACGATCTTCAAGATGCAAAGGAAGGTAGATGGGATAAGGACCAGATTGCTGGCATAGTAGACACATTTGATGGCAAATCCATAATTAGGACTACTTTAGGTTCCAGAAGAGAAGTTCCTTACAAGATAGACTATAAGAACGTTAAAAACGTTGATAGTATCCTAAAGATAAAGAAAAAGGGAGCATACAGATTCTATAACCCTGTTATAAAAGGCTATCAAAGCGTGGATATAACGGAAGTTGAAATAGAAGGTCCCGATAGAGCAGGAACAAGAGGAAGCCAGATGTACCTAGACGAAGCAAAACGTCTGGGAGCAAGACCAGGAAAAGGAGAAGGTAGATTTCTTTCCGATGGGGTAGGAATGATAAAAGGGTATATTCACGGAGATAGAAACCAAATATTTAAATTTGGGTATGTAAAGCGGGGAAAAGAAACAAGGGTAGGCACATATCGCTTGACATCTAAAAAAGATTATACAGTGACATATGATGATATGAAAACAAGTCTTAAAGGTGGCACTACATACTATACGGAAGCAAAGTCTAAAGACGTAGTTATTAAGTGGACTTGTGATGGTACAGATCCAACAGACGTAACAGGAGACCTTTACGGCAAGTGTGAATATACAAAAAGGTGGGTAGCTCCTGTACCTAACTCAGACCCAACACCCAAGCAACAGGAACTTTGGGACGCTGAATATAAGCACCCTAACGATGTGTTCGGTGAAATGAAAGGTTACTACTATTATCAGGAAACTACACTAAGGGGAATAACAAAGTACGGAACCCCTAGGTACATATTCCCTGAAAACGAAGAAAACAATTATCCTAGAAATTTCAGATATGAAGTATACAAAAACGGCAAGTTAATTTCAGAACTCTTTCACGGTACGTGTGGTGGTCGTAACGAAATCGTCCTGAAATAACTACTGCATCCATAATGGGAACAAATGCTAGGGTAGGATAGTAGAGTGAAATAACAGGCTCAATAAAGAGCCTGTTTTAGTATATGGAAGAAAGATGAGGTTTTAAGTATGAAGATAGTAACAAAATCAAGAGTGCCGCCTTAATACAAGGCGAAGAGAAGTTAGGGAGCCAAAAGGCTCCTTTTTTAGTAGTTAAGACAAAGGAGAAAAGTTTATGAGTAAAAACAAAATATTCATAGTGCTTATGGCAATGCTCATGGTGTTTTCCTCTATAAGCGTAGTGCTGGCTGCCGGATCAAGTAGTTCCGAGAATGGAAAGCCTTTTCCTAAAGCAAACGACCAGAGTGAGTATCAAGATAATGATGATCCTTTAAAATACTCCAACGGAAAATACAGTTCATGGGATAAGCAAGATAAAGCACTTGTAGTAGATGAAGAATACAGTAACAAATTAGTATATAAAAAAGGTAGTTCGCAGGATGTACAGTTAATAGGTACTTCTGCAAATGGACCCAGAAGCTTTAAAGCTGGTAACGAGTACAACACTTCTTCTAAAAAGTGGGATAGAGATGCAGTTCGCCCAGCATTAGACGATCTCGATATGTACCATTCCATTAATCTGAAAGGTAAAGACAATGGAGACGTGTCCTTCCTGTATAGAAATTATCACTATCTGAATCCGGAAACAAAAAAATGGGAGAATGTAGATATTAAGGTAACAGTAAATTCATTCAACCACGTTCGTGCCGAAACTTCAAGGTACAATGCGCTGAAGAATAACTCCGAAGCAACTCCGGGAGATATAGGTTTTCAGTATCAATATGAAGAAACAGACCCAATTCTGTTTATCAGTAAGAGGTGCTACGGTGGTTTCCCAAGAATCGATATGTTCAATATCGGAGATTTGCAGTTAAAGACCGAGTTCTTTAAGGCTGGAACGACTACACCAATAAATATAAAATCAAACGTAACCTATGCAGATATAGACGGTTGGCAATGCATGAGTTTTAGAACATCAACTACTGACTATACCTATGCAGCTTCAAACACAAGACTTCTGTATACGAGGGATCAATCTTCAGCAGGTTACTGGTATGCTACATTCTCCGATCCAATCGGAGGTAACATAGAAGGATACGATCCTGCATACGCCGCAAGACACGCAGTTTCATTCGCATACAATGGAGATAGGTTCTATACTGTATACGGTAGTGGTCAGCAAAAAGGTAAAGCTACAAAAGAGGGGAACGGATGGAAGGTAGAACCTGATCATAATCCCGGACACGCTAGCGGCAGAGACTCGTTCTTTGGTACATCACAGTATTCAATGGTAATACCTAAGCCGTCCGCACCACAGAAGTTCGTCATGGATAAAGACGAGCCTACAAGAGGCGCAGAAGATAAAGATTATGATGTAATTTCAAAATACAGCGAAGAGAACTATCTTCCAACCAAAAACGAACTCGAAAAAACAATTGAATCATTCAGATATGTGGTAGCCCAGCAAGTTCCGGGTGGAATGGGTACCCATGATGCCGGTGGATTTACCTATGACACCTTCACATTGGAAGACCAAGTTGATAATGCGCTGATAATAGATGAAAGCTCCATAGCTGTTTACAGAGACCATTTCGGAACAGATAACGGCCCCGCAAATGTAACAGATGGATTTAATATTAGCGTGTCAGGAAATAAGATAACGGCAAGTGCGAAATCATCTTTGCTTAATGACAACACATTCTACGGATCAGGTCGTGGTAGTGAAGTCATGTTAACGTTTAATGCAAAAATCAACCCCGATGTAGATATATCCAAATATCTGAAAAAGGAGATAATGGAATATGTGTTTGAAAACGGTGCTGATTCAACTATTAGGATAGGGAATCACCATTGGGATCACGTACCTTCAAACAAGGTTGAAACTCATGTGAAGCTACCGAAGCCGAAGAAAAACGTTCCTATAAAGGAAGTGTCCGATAACGACGACAAGACCCTTACAGGTACAGGAGCAGAGAAGAACGTCAGAGAAAATACCATAGAAAAAGCTGACGATATATACACATATCACGTTAAGCATACTGTAAAAGACAGAGATGGAAAGATCCCTTATGCCAATTACTGGTACTTTAATTCGTATCAGATCAGTGATAAGGTGGAAGACCTACTGCTGATTCAGGATGGTGCAAAGGTATATGAAGGATCTAACGATGTAACTGACAAGTTTGACATTGCAGTTTCCGCGGATAGAAAAAACATAACGGCAACCGCAAAAGCCGCAGAGTTGGCAAAAGCAGATTTTTACGAAAAGACCTATGAGTTAAGATTTAACGTAAAAATCGACACACAGAAATATAAGACTGAATCCGATCTTGCTAAGTGGGCTACCGAAAACAACAAGGGAGCAAAAGGAATACTTCTTAAATGGCCTAATAAAGCAACCGTAAACATTACAGATCCGGTTGATACAAACGATCCAAATTCGGAAGACGGAAAAGGGACATGGCAGAAAGATACAAACAATGTATACACAAACCTTTGGAACCCGACAAAAGAAGAAAACCCGGGTCTTGTAATAAACAAAACCACCGACCCTTATGAATTTCAGGTAGGTGAAAACATTCCGTACACCATTACCATTAAGCAGACAAACCCGGATGCGGTAGCATACCTTGTTGAAGCTGAAGACACAGATCTTCCGGAAGGCTTTGTTATTGACAAGGAAAGCGTAAAGGCAGAAGGTGGAACAGACCCAAGTGCCACTGTAGAAGGTGAGAGAAATATTAAAATCGCTGCCAAGTATTTAAGATATGGTGAAACCCTTAAAGTGACATTTACAGGGAAAGCCGAAAAAACCTTAAACGGCAAAGTTGTTCCAAACGAAGTAATAGGAAGAGCGTGGGGAACACACGAAAACGATAAGTCCACATGGGACAGAGACCACACAAGCGTGTATATCAATAGCCCGAAGCTTGACATCACAAAGACAGTGGAAAAAGAAAAGGATTCCAATGGTGAAACAACTTACAAGACCGGTGATCCGATTCTGTTTACTTCAGTTATAACAAATAAAAACCCGGGTACATTCATGCGTAATATTTACGCTGTGGACACATTCGAGACAAAGGGACTGAGATTCGATAAGAAGAGTATAACAGTTAAGTACAATTCCAGAACAGAAACAGAACGTTTTGTTACTCTTAAAGAAGGAACAGACTACGTAATGGAAACATATAATGCAGGTGAAAAGATTCCTATCGATAATCTGGGAAACAAGCTCGGCAGCAAGGATATAGAAGATTACGAAATTGCAGCAGCCACAGATGAGGAAAATAAAGCAGCTGAAACTGAAAAAGGTACAGGTGCAGTCCTTCCCACAAAGAACGAAGGCGGATTCATAATCAAATTCCTTGGCAAGTACAGAAACCTGGGTTACGAGGATAAGACCATACCCGCCACGGAAGACGAAAGAGGTAAGGTTGTAAAATACCTTGCAGATTCACTTAAAGCAGTGGAAGAGGAAAACGGCATAAACTACACGACAGATTACGCTAATCTTAATCTTCAGAACAAACTTGTCATCAACTATACAATGATCGTTGAAGATGAAAACATCAGCGGAAAGCTTAAAAACTTTATAAAAGTTCCCGCTACAGAAAACACCAACAACGATATGATCGCAGATGATGATAAAATTCCTTCCGGCGGTGACTACGCAAGGTCAGACACAAGTCCGAAAACACCTGTATTGAAACATGAAAAGAATGTAGCGGAAGATTCAACTGAAAAAGGCGGATTGCTCCATTACACGCTGACATCCGAAAACTCTTCACAGGAAAACGCCTACGATGTGGTAATTACCGACGGTTTCACCACAGGCAATGCAGTAATGAATAAAGATGTTAAGGTAGAACTTAACAACAACGACATTACAGACAGTTGTACTATAGAGTATGTGAATGCGGAAAATGAAGAAGCAGTCGCTGATGGTGACGCTGAAAATACGGATGCTAAAAACTCCGATAATAATAAAGAAGAGCAGCCAATTGGTTTTAAAGTAACTCTGAATAGGGAATTTAAGCCCGGCGAAAAAATAATCATTAAATACACCGCAACAACGACTTCAGAGGATCCGAATCATGTCCATAATGAGACGGTTCTCACAGCAAAGGATATCGACCCAATTAAGGATGAAGAAGACGTTCCTATGACAATTAAATCTTCACCGACGTCATTTACAGTCAAGGGACAAAAGATTGATTACGTTATTGACTACACAAACAACAGTGGTGAAGACTGGGGTAAGGCCGTAGTCGAAGACGAAATTATTTCAAAGAATGCCTCTTACAATAAGGACTTTGTTGTAACAATTGACGGTGAGGATGTAACAAACGGCTGTAAAATAGATTACAGTGAAGACGGTTACAAAGCCACCATTGATACAAATAAACCGCTTAATAAAGGTCAAAACCTTAAAGTAGTTTACAGTACAACGGCAGCTGACGCTAAACAGGTGGACAATAAACCTGTGCTTATCGATCCAATAGGTAATCACAAAATTGAAGGTAATGTAGTTAAGATTCCACCTGCACCGAAGCACGTTAAGAGCGTAAAGGAAAATCAGCACGATGGTTCTGAAGGTCAGATAAACGAGCTTCATTACACCCTTAACAGTAAAAACGATACAGACAGCACCCTCAAAAACGTAGTTATAACCGACGAAATCCTTACAAATAACCTCGTTTACAACGAAGACGTTAAAATCGCTCTGAACGGTGAAGACGTAACGAATAAAGTTAAAATTACTTACGTTAAAGCAGGGGACAAGTCAGATGTCGGAAGTGCAGACTTTAAAGATTCCACAAATCCAAGGTTCATCATCGAAACCGGAATGGATCTCGCAAAAGGTGACGAATTCGTTACAACCTATAGCGGTAAAGTCACAAATAAGAACGTAGTTCACAACGAAACCGTTCTTACAGCCGATGACTTTGGCGGTATCAGAGACGAAAAAATCGTTCCGGGGCCGGAGGAAGGCGTGTACGTTACAGTACATAAGACTTCCGAACCGCCTTCAGGCAGCGTAGTTAAAGAAAAGGATGAAATCACATACATCCTCACGGCCATTAACACCGGCAAGGACACCGTACCTTTCACTCAGGTGAGAGACGTTATCCCCAAGGGAACAACTTACAAAGAAGTCCACGACGGCGGTGCGTATAACGAAAATGGCAATTACTGCGAATGGGTAGTGAAAGACCTTAAAACAAACGAATCAAAGCAGGTTCGTTTCACCGTAACAGTTAACGACAACCCGCCGAAGGAAATCTGGAACGTAGCGACTTACAAGAGCTACCCGAATGATCCGGGCGAACCGGGAAATATCCCGACTGAGCCGGACAAGAGAACTGAAGAAACAGTTCACTACACAGATGAAGACCATGACAATCACCCGCTTCTTAGAGCAGTCAAGTCTTCAGAACCTGTAACCGGAACCGAAGTAGGAGTAGGCGATAAGATTAAGTACATTATCGAACTCGAAAACTACGGTGACGCAGACGCTGAAAAAGCAGTAATCAGAGATTACGTTCCTGTAGGAACTAAATTTGTCAGCGCAGAAAACGAAGGCAAATACTCTGATGCTAAGACAGATTCTGCAAATGATAAAGGCAATGGCTACGTAGACTGGTATCCGCTGACGGTTAAAGCAGGGGAAAAGATTAAAGTAGCATATACGGTTGAAGTTACTAAGGACGCCCTTAAAACTAAAGTCGTCGAAAACCAGGCATTTTATCAGAATGATTTTGACCCGGAAAAGGGTAAGGATCCGTCAAGCACAACAAACATAGTCGAGCATCCTATATCTGAACCGGAAAAACCTGTAGAAGAGCCTACGCCGCCGGAAGAACCGCAAGAAGAATTAGAATCCGATACAGCAATCGAGCACAACAAAGCTGTAAAGGAAAGCGTGACAGCAAAAGACAAGATTCTTCACTATGAACTGACAACCAATATTCTAACAGATGTAGAAGACGTGATTATAACAGACGATGTCACATCGAAGAATCTGGCGTACAATACAAGCAGCATAAAAGTCTATTACAACGGCGATGATATCACAAAAAACGTTGAAATTCAGGCAAAAGAACATTCGTTCTTAATTAAAACCGGAATTGATGCCATTCAGGATGACGTTTTTAAAGTCGTTTATGAAGGAAAGGCCACAGACAACAAAGCAGTTAAAAATACAAGCACCGCATATGGAAAGGATGTAGAACCAGTAAAAAGCAGCGTTTCAATTAAACCAGCCAAAACCGAACTTACTCACGAAAAAAAGAAAGCAGAATCTAAACCAAAATCAAATTCAAGCGTCAAAACCGGAGATAACACGCCCATTGGGATTGCAGCTGCACTCCTTATAATCAGCGCAATAGTTGCAATGATTTTACTGTTTAAAAGAAGGGGGATCTAATATCCATAGGTTTAAAGTGAAAAGAAAGGGCTTCTGTGGCGAAGTCCTTTCTTAATCATACACATTAATAATTGACACTATACACGCGAAACAGGTATAATTATGATAAAGAGTTTTGCTGATAAAAATACAGAAAAAATATTTAACCAGCAGTTTGTTAAAGGTATATCGAAACACATACAAATTCTTGCATTTAAAAAATTGTTATTATTAGATAAAGCTGAAACGATCAATGAATTGAGATTTCCTCCCGGAAATCATTTGGAATTATTGGCAGGCGATAGAAAGGGGCAATATAGTATTAGAATAAATAGTCAATATAGAATTTGTTTTAATTATTGTGGAAAGAATGCTTATAATGTTGAAATTATTGATTACCATTAATTACTATTAATTAGGAGGTGCCTTGTGGAATATATTAAAACACCAACAATAGGAGAAATGCTAAAAGAGGAATTTATGGATCCGTTAGGTTTAAGTGCGTATAGTCTGGCAAAAAGTATCAATGTTCCGGTATCACGTATACAGGATATCCTTCATGGTAGGCGAAAGATATCCATAGATACTTCGCTTCGTTTGGGTAAATTTTTTTGCATGTCTGATGATTTTTTCTTAAGACTGCAGAACGACATCGATATAAGAATGAGAAAAGAAAAATTAAGGGAAGAACTAAACAAAATAGAACCAAGTGCAATAAATGTGATTTAGAAAGAGCAAAAAAAAACATACCCAACTATTCCTAAAATCATAAT
>DFGY01000029.1 GCA_002372505.1 Firmicutes bacterium UBA3738 | reverse complement strand
CACTATGCTGTTTTCAAGGTTCTTGCAGTTAAGCCTCGCTTAACGTGCCTTAATATGTTACCACCGTTAAATCATACTGTCAATACCTTTTTTAATGTATGCGTATGTTTTTTTAGCGGTACATTGCTTACTGAATCTACTGTTCAGACGCAACTTGTACATAATAGCAAGCGGCCCTCACTATGTCAAGCACTTTTTTTAAAATTAATTCACTATTTCATACATGCTCTTTGCGTCTTCTTTTTTCTGTGAATCCGTAAGGTCCAAAACCCTGGCTTTTATTTCTTTATCGCCGAACTTTATAAGGATTTCGTCCCCCACCTTCACATCCGTTCCCGCTTTTGCCTGCTTGTCGTTGACGTATATTCTGCCTCCGTCGCAGGCCTCCTTTGCAACAGAACGCCTTTTTATCAATCTTGAATTCTTAAGGAATTTATCTATTCTCATTATTCGCCTTCTATATATATGTATAAGAAAAGAGCAGCCCCAAGGAGGCTGCTCTAAGCTAATATCTTCCTAATTATTTGTTTACGGAATCCTTAAGAGCTTTGCCTGCCTTGAATACAGGAGCCTTTGAAGCAGGAATCTTAATTGTTTCGCCAGGCTTTCTCGGGTTTCTGCCTGTTCTTGCCTTTCTGTGGCGAACTTCAAAAGTACCAAATCCGATAAGCTGAACCTTTTCGTCCTTCTTGAGAGCTTCTTCTATAACATCCATAGTAGCGTTTACAGCACCTTCTGCGTCCTTCTTTGTGAATCCTGTCTTCTCTGCTACTGCAGCAATAAGTTCTGCTTTGTTCATTTTATAATTCCTCCTTAAATAATAATTAATTATTTCTTTTTAGCCTTTTCCCAAAGGTCATCCAGTTGCGCTAAAGTCATTGCTTCAAGATCCTTGCCCTCGCTATCGGCCATATCCTCCATGGACTCGAACCTGATAATGAATTTCTCCGTAGCACGCTCAAGGGCGTTTTCCGGTTCTACATCCAGAAATCTTGCCGTGTTCACAACTGCAAAGAGTAAATCCCCAAGTTCCTCGCACATCTCTTCGTAATTATCGTTACGAAAAGCTGTCTTTAATTCCTCTGTTTCTTCGGCTATTTTTTCAAAAGCACCTCCGGCATCTTCCCAATCAAAACCGACTCTTGCTGCCCTGTTTTGCACCTTACCTGCCCTTATCAAAGCCGGCAAAGCTTTGGGGACATCCTTGAGTCTGTCTGTGTGAGATCCCTCCCGATGCTCTTTCTGCTTGATATTTTCCCATTTTTCAAGGACTTTGTCAACAGTTTTAATTTCAATATCATTAAAAATATGCGGATGACGCCTAATCATCTTTTCACATTCTTCGTTTATTACATCAGTTCTCGTAAATACGCCTTCCTCCTGAGCCAGAAGAGTATGGAACATTATCTGGAGCATTACATCCCCAAGTTCCTCCTTAAGGTTATCCTTATCCCCGCTATCTATGGCCTCTGCCACTTCATAAGCTTCTTCAATCATGCAGGGTCTTAAGGATTCATAAGTCTGTTCCCTGTCCCAGGGGCAGTTCTCACGAAGCACTTCCATGATGCCGGATAATCTGGCAAATGCCTCTTCTTCCGTTTCTGCCTTTTTCATCAAATACCGATATTCTTCATTCATAAGTATTATCTCCTGCGAAGTTTATTTCCGATTTTCGCCAGCTTGCTGCCTCCCGGAATGGTCTCCAGCTCTTCCGGCGTTATGCTCTTTGTAACGAAGAGCATAACTGCGTATACGATTACCGCTACCATGATTGCTGTCAGGCAACCTATTTTATGCCCCTGCACTCCACCGAATACAACGTAGTAAACAAACCAGGCTGCAGCTCCCATACATGCCGTCGCAATGAAAGGTCTGACAAATGTAAGGCCAATGTCGAATCTGGTGCCGGTGTATTTCTTCGTTGCCCATACATCCAGGACGGCAACGACGATATAAGTAACCAGAGTTCCGATACCGGCTCCCATTATATTAATGGAAGGTATGCTTACGAGGAAATATGTGACTATAATTTTAATTACAATTCCTATGCACATATTTACAACGGGTATGTTCTGCTTACCCACTCCCTGAAGGATACCCGATACAGTCTGCACCAGGGAAACAAAGAGTACGCCTATAGCCATTACCGCAAATGTTGGGGCAATGTTTACCGCTTCATCCCATCTCGATGAAAAGAGAAGAAGGAGGATAGGCTCAGCTAAAATGGCCATACCTGCCGCACAGGGAAGTCCGATTATAACTGCAATTCTCATAGCTAAAGAAGTATTAAAGTGAAGTGCCTCCATGTCCCGGGTTTTATGTGCCGCAGATATAAGGGGTACCAGACTCATAGCCAGAGCCATGGTCAGCACCTGAGGCATATTTATTAAGGGAATGACGAAGCCGCTGATCTGGCCGTAAAGGTTCTTTGCGATTTCGGCTTCGTATCCCGACGCCGAAAGTCCCCTTACTACAACAGGGGCTTCTATTACATTCATAATAGGTGTAATACATGCGCCAATGGTTATGGGTACGGCGATGACGAGAATCTTCCTTAGAATATCTCTGCCGCTTTCCGGAGCGTTATTTTCGTGTCTGTCTATTCTGCTTTGAATGGCACCTCTGCTCATAACATAAACGAAGAATATAATAGCAAGGCCGCCGAGAGCTCCAATAGTCGCACCGAAGGCTGCACCTGCTGCGCCCTTTTCACCGGGGCTGTAGTCCCCGAAGCCTTCTCCGATGGTTTCCCTGAAGAGCATGAATCCCAAAAGAAGTCCGAAGAACACTCTGAAGACCTGCTCTATAATCTGGGAAATGGCCGTAGGACGCATGTTCTGCATCCCTTGGAAATAACCTCTGTAGGCAGCCATTACGGGAACGATTAAAAGTGCAGGAGCAACAGCCATCATCGGCAGTTTTGATTCTTCAATATTCTGCAGGTCTGCTATTATTCCGGCGCCGAAGAACATTACCACAAATGATACGGCGCCTATGGCTCCAAGGAGCTTCAGGGAGACCCTGTATACGTGATGAGCCTCTTCGTAGTTGCCCACGGTTATTCTCTCCGATACCATTTTGGAAATTGCAACAGGTATGCCTGATGTGGCAATGGTTACAAATACAGTATAGGTATAATAGGCAGGCGAATAATAGGCCATTCCCGTGGCTCCTATCATACCGGCAAGGGGCAGTCTGAAGACGGCTCCCAAGAATTTTACTATCAGTCCCGCCGCCCCTAGAATGGCGGCTCCTTTTACAAACGTATTCTTGCTCAAAAGTAACTCCTATAATTCAGCTATTATATCTGCATTGGCTTTTTCACAATCGTAAATTGCTTTTTCTATGTCAATGGTTTTATATTCGCCATTTTCGTAAAGTACTTCACCATCTACCATGGTCATGAGCACATCTCTTCCCGATGCGCTGTACACCAGGTTGTCTACAAGGGAGTGAATGGGATGCATGTGAGGACCGTTTAAGTCCAGTACCATCAGGTCGGCTCTGTATCCTTCCTTCATGAGTCCCGTGTCTTCCCTTCCCTGAGCCAGGGCTCCGCCAATTGTGGCAGCCCTTAGGGTTTCCTTCGCCGTTATGGCAGCTGGCATATTATAATACATCTTCGGCGCTGTGGCAAAGACTTTCATTTCCTCAAACATATCAAGGTTGTTGTTTGACGATACTCCGTCGGTTCCTATGCTTAGGTTTATTCCTTCCTCAAGCATTCTGGGAATGTTACACACACCGCTGGCAAGCTTTAAATTGCTCACGGGATTGGCCGCTACGAAGACGTTTTTATCCTTAAGGATTTTGTAATCCTCTTCCTCCAGCCACACGCAGTGGGCTGCAATGGCGCGGGAGTCGAATACTCCAAAGTCGGCCAGATATTTTACCGGCGTCTTGCCGTGACGTTCCTTACATTCATCCACTTCCTTCTTCGTTTCGGAAACGTGGACCTGCATTCCGGCCCCCAGCTCCTCTGTGAGAGCCGCCAGTTCTATTACGGTTCTGTCGCAGTTGGTGTACTCGGAGTGAATACTCATATCAAATAATATTTTCCCCTCGGCGCATCCGTTAAATCTTTCAAACCATTCTTTGGATTCCTTTCCGGGGGCAGTATCAAGAAGAGGCACATCATCCATTATGCTTACGGATCTGCATATATTCCCCTTTGAATGTGAGTCCACATACGCAGCCACCATGTCATCGCAGAAGAAGTACATGTCCGATGTGGAGACTATTCCGAAGGACAGAGATTCCGCAAGGGAAAGGGCCGTCCCGGCATAGACTCTCTCCGAGGAAAGATGGTCTTCGTAAGGAAATACTTTTGTGAAAAGCCAATCCTGAAGGTTCATATTTTCCGCATAGCCTCTGAGAAGAGTCATGGTGGAATGGGCGTGGCCGTTAAAGAATCCGCTCATAAGGAGCTTGCCCTTTCCGTCATATTCCCGGCCCGATTCCCCTTCCGGCTTTTCTTTTCCTATGTATGTAATCTTTTTTTCTTCTACTTTGACGTACATGTTTTCCTGTACGTCAAGGTTTTCATCTAAAATAGTTATATTACTGAACAGCACTCTTAGCACCTCCCATTACGGTTAACAGATCGATAGCTTCTCCCAGATTTTCTGATTTGCGTTCAAGGAACAGCACCGTATCCTTTGCTTTTTTCTTCTGAGGATATTCCAGAGTGAGTTTATTGCCTCTGATTATTACTCTGGATAACCCCATGTCTTCGGCAAGGGCTCTGAGCCTTGCAACTTTTATAAGATCTCTTGTCGCTCCCGGCACATCGCCGAATCTGTCAGTGAGCTCTTCTATAATATCGTCTTCATCCTCCTTGGTAGTGGCTGTTGCAATTTTCTTGTACATAGCCAGCTTGAGAACTTCGTCTCCAATGTATGTGTCGGGAATGTATGCGGATATATTCACGTCCACGTTAGCTTCGTGTCTTTCCGATTCCACAGCCTCGCCGTTTAAGGCTCTGACGGCGTCATCAACCAGCTTGCAGTAAAGCTCGTAGCCTACGTTCACAAGATGACCCGATTGCTCCGTACCAAGTACGTTACCCGCTCCTCTTATTTCTAAATCACGCATGGCGATTTTAAAGCCGGCGCCGAATTCCGTAAAGTCCTTTATGGCCCTCAGCCTTTGCTCCGCCACATCGCTTAAGACCTTGTTCTTTTTATGCATTAAATAGGCGTAGGCAAGTCTGTTGGACCGCCCCACTCTTCCTCTCAGCTGATAAAGCTGGGACACGCCGAACTTGTCTGCATCTATTACAATTTCCGTGTTGACGTTTGGAATATCTATTCCCGATTCAATTATTGTGGTAGCCACGAGAATGTCCAGGTCTCCGTTTATGAAGTCCATCATAATGTCTTCAAGAGCCTGCTCGCTCATCTGCCCGTGACCTACGCCTATGCGTTTTCCGGGCACCAGGTCGTTAATTCTCTCTGCAATTCTATGGACACCGCTGACTCTGTTGTAAACCACAAAGACCTGTCCGCCCCGGTCAAGCTCACGCTCAATGGCGTCTCTTATAATGTAGTCATCCTCCTCCAGCACGTAGGTCTGCACCGGGTATCTGTCCTGAGGCGGCTCTTCAATGAGACTCATATCTCTGATTCCGATTAAGGACATGTGAAGAGTCCTGGGTATAGGCGTAGCGGAAAGAGTGAGCACATCTACATTCTTTCTAAGCTTCTTTATTGCCTCCTTATGCTGGACTCCGAAGCGCTGCTCTTCGTCTATTACCAGCAGACCCAGATCCTTAAAGTTAATATCCTTTGACAGAAGTCTGTGAGTACCGATTACCAGATCGATGTTTCCTTTGGCAAGGCCCTTTATGGTCTTGCTCTGCTGGGCGTCGCTTCTGAATCTGGAAAGGACGTCCACAGTGAATGGGAATTTTTCAAATCTATCCTTAAGGGTATGGTAGTGCTGGTTGGCCAGAATTGTGGTAGGTACCAATACGGCCACCTGCTTGCCCTCGGATACGGCCTTGAACATGGCCCTTGCAGCTACCTCTGTTTTACCGTAGCCAACGTCTCCGCAAAGGAGCCTGTCCATTGCTACAGGGCTTTCCATATCCCTCTTTATTTCTTCAATACATCTCAGCTGGTCAGCTGTTTCATCAAAAGGAAAGCTGTCTTCGAATTCCTTTTGCCACACTGTATCAGGTCCGAATTTATATCCTTCGTTGGCCTTCCTGGCCGCCTGCATTTCAAGCAGATCCTTGGCCATATTGGCAATGGCCATTTTAGCCTTGGCCTTGGTCTGTCTCCACTCAGTGCCTGATAGTTTGTTTATTTTCGGAGCGGCGGAATTGGCTCCCACATATTTTTGAATGAGCTCCATCTGCTCTGCAGGTACGTAGAGCAGATCGTCGCCGGCGTATTTTACCTTCAGGTAATCCTTCTTTTCGCCACGGACAATGAGCTGCTCCAGACCTATGAATTTTCCGATGCCGTGCTTTTCGTGGACAACGTAGTCTCCCTTTTGTATATCCGCAAAGCTTTTAATAGGCTGACCCTTCTGTTTTGATGGCGTCTTGCTCTTGGCTGCTTTTTTCTTTCTGAGTTTGTACTGGCCGAAAATGTCCGTATCGCTGATAAAGCAGACCTTGTCTTCGGGGAAGTCCATTCCCTGAGTCATTTCACCGTAGGACACCGTAACCTTTCCCGCCAGGAGCTCTCTGTTAATAAACTCTTTGAGATTATCAACCCGCTCTTCGCTGGAGCATACAACAGTTACCTTGTAGTCATTATCAACATAACGCCTTAGCTCCCTGGCCAGCATGTCCAGCTTGCCGTTAAATGATATCATCTGCTGGGATCTGACGTTTATTATTTCCTTATAAGTATCCACACCCTTTATTGCCTTCTGGAAGGGAGTGCAGAAATAAACATCTTCTTTGGAATAGAGCTTGAAATAATCATCGATCCCCGGGAAGTTCACCCGGTCATCTTTCACAACCAGCCCCCTTTCCAGGAAGGTTTCAAAGTCCTCTTCGAACTCCGTCATCCTGGCTCTTAAGCCTTCGTAAATGCGACCCGGGTCGTCGATTATAACCGTAGGCGACTGCATGTAATCCCAGATGTATTCAGTCTCCTCATAGAAATAATCCATATAGTTTTCAAGGTGCTGAATGTTTGTAAGGGTATCTATGGACTCAAGGAGCTGGTCCCTTCTGGACTGAAGCTTTTTGTACCTTTCACCGATTCTCTCCCTGGCTCTGTCAAAGGCGCCCTCCTCCCTTATGAGAAGAGTGGCCGGGAATATTTCAATAGCCTCCAGCTTGTCTACGGATCTTTGTGTGTCCGGGTCAAAGGTTCTGAGAGATTCAATTTCAACATCGAACAGCTCTATTCTTACAGGAAGGTTGTCGTATGGCGAGAACACATCAAGAATGTCCCCTCTGAGGGAGAACTGTCCCTTGGCGTAAACCATGGGCACCCTTTCATAGCCTATGTCGATTAATTTATTGACTACTTCCTGTAATCTAAGCTTTTCGCCTACGTGGAGATTCATGGAGGAACCTATGAATGTGTTCCCCGGCTGCAGATGCTTTATGGCCACCTGTACGGGGGCAACGATTACGCAGTCTTCACCTGTGACTGCAGCCTTCATTATTCTCAGCCTTTCGAGAAGCGTGTCTCTGTTCTTCGCTTCGTAGCCTACGAAGGTTTCCTCGTCCGTAGGCATTACATATATTTTCTTGTTTACAAAAAACGAAAGATCCGTAGCCAGCCTCCCGGCTCTGATAAACGTAGGAGTAATTATTATATGCTGGCCACCCTTTTCGTTAATTATTTTCCCCACAGGGTACGCAACCCTGCTGTCGGATATTCCGGTAATATTAGTTATTGCCATTGTACCTGTTCATCGCTCTATCCACACCTTCCTCAATAATGGAAATAGCAGATTTAGCTGCCCTGTCTATTGAATCCTGCAGGACTTTCTTGTCTTCCTTTGCGACCTTGCCTATTACAAAGCCGATGGTGTCGCCCTGTCTATTATTCTGTCTTTCATTGCCGATGCCCACTCTGATTCGGGGGAAGTCATCGTAGCCAAGCTGGCCTACAATGGACTTCATTCCGTTGTGAGTGCCGGCGCTGCCCTTGGCTCTTATGCGTATGCTTCCGGTATCAATATCCAGGTCATCATAAATAACTATTAAATGGTCGTGATCCACCTTGTAAAAATCCATAATCTCCCGCACCGCATGACCGGACAGGTTCATATATGTCTGAGGCTTTACAAGCACAACCTTATGGCCGGCAATATTTCCATCACCGACCTTGGATTTGAATTTTAACTTGTTCACCTTGGCTCCGATTATTTCTGCAAGACGGTCAACGGCCATGAAGCCCATATTGTGTCTCGTCTTTGCGTACTTAAGACCGGGATTGCCAAGTCCTACTATAACGTACATGTATTCTCCTAAGCAAACAGCTTGCTTACAGAAGTGTTTGTGTGAATTCTCATCATTGCCTCTGCAAAGAGAGGTGCAACGCTGAGAAGCTTAAACTTTGGTAATATCTTTTCTTCTTCTATTGGAATGGTATTAAGGAGTACCACTTCCTCAAAGGGACTGTCCTCCAGTCTCTCAAGAGCCGGTCCGGACAGTACGCCGTGAGTACAGCATGCGGAAACGCTGGTGGCACCCATTTCCATAAGGGCTTTTCCTGCGTTTACAATTGTACCTGCCGTATCGATCATATCGTCTACGATGACGCAGTTCTTTCCTTCAATGTCACCGATAATATTCATTATTTCACTCTTGTTTGGCTCCGGTCTTCTCTTGTCCACTATTGCAATGGGACTGTTCAGAGGCTCAGCCATATTTCTTGCGCGGGTCACGCTGCCGTGGTCCGGTGATACTACAACTAGATTCTCAATATCCTTCTTCTTGAAGTAGTCGATGAGCACCGGCATTCCCAGAAGGTGATCCACCGGGATGTTGAAATATCCCTGTATCTGCGCTGCGTGAAGATCCATGGTTACAACTCTGTCAGCGCCTGCCGCAACGAGAAGGTCAGCCACAAGCTTTGATGTAATGGGATCTCTGGCCTTAGCCTTTCTGTCCTGTCTGGCATATCCGTAGTAGGGAATTACTGCATTGATTCTTCCTGCAGATGCTCTCTTCATGGAGTCAATCATAATAAGGATCTCCATAAGATTGTCGTTTACAGGATCGCATGTGGGCTGGATGATGTATGCATCCACACCGCGAACAGTTTCCTGCAGATTGACGGAGATTTCTCCATCGCTGAATTTCTGAACAACATTCTTGCCCAGAGGCTTGCCCATTATCGAGGCAATTTCCTCAGCCAGTTTAGGATGTGCATTACCGGTAAAAATTTTGTACTCTGGAAAGTAACCGTTTTTCATTTTGTCCTCCGCTTATTTTTTCTTATCTAACAGCCCTCTTTTTTTCACCCAGCCACTGAGTGTTCTTCCTCTGCTGCGTGCAACGTAAAGCGCACCGGATTCTACATCCCCCGTCACCGTGGATCCGGCTGCTATATAGGAGCCTTCACCCACATTTATAGGCGACACAAGATTGGCGTTGCATCCTATGAAGGATCCGTCGCCAACGGTTGATCTATGTTTGTTCTTGCCGTCGTAATTTACAAAGACGACACCGCAGCCGATATTTACTCCATTCCCCACATCGGAGTCACCAATGTAGGAAAGATGTGAAGCTTTGCTTCCGTCTCCCATGGTGGAATTTTTAACCTCCACAAAGTCGCCGACCTTGCACTCCGCTCCCACATGGGAATTTGGTCTGAGATAGGCAAAGGGACCCACCTTTGTCTTCTCTCCAATGGTGCTTTCGAGAATGTGGGAGCTTTGTATTTCCACTCCGTCTGCTATGGTTGAATCTACGATTCTCGAATTCTGCCCTATTAAGCAATCTTCACCTATAGTTACATCTCCCTCAATTACAACACAGGGATATATAACAGTACCCTTTCCGATTTTTACATTGCCATCAATGTAAACCTGGGATGGGTCTATGAAACGTACTCCCTCTTCCTCATACTTTTTGTTAATCTCTCTATAATCAGTCATTGATTTTTTTACCTCTAACTTTCGCCTGGACTGTCATTGCATCCGCCTCCAGTATCATCTCACCTATTTTGTACACGTCCCCTGCACCCATGGTTATAATCAGGTCCTCCGGGGAAGCGTTGTTGTATACGAATGAAGCTATGTCTTCAAAGTCATCGAAGAAATACACATCCTTGTCAGGATAGTCTTTTTTGATTTCCCGGACAAGAGCTTTTGAACTTAGCTTATGAATATTCTTTTCTCTGGCCGCGTATATTTCCGCCAGCACCACAAAGTCCGCGTCCTTAAAGGCCTCGCCGAACTCATGGAAGAGAGCCATGGTTCTTGTGTATGTATGGGGCTGGAAAATGCACCACAGCTTATCGTGATGTATTTTTGACGCCGCTGAAAGTGTGGCTCTGATTTCCGTAGGATGATGAGCGTAGTCGTCTATTATTCTCATTCCCGACCTGGTCTCACCCATTATGTCGAAACGTCTCTGTGTGCCTGTGAATTTCTCAAGGGTGCTGACTATTACATCCGTATCCACTCCCAGGGTGTAGCAGCATGCCACGGAAACGAGAGCGTTGAGCAAATTGTGCTCGCCGGGTATAGCCAGGTGAAGTCTGCACAGGGCTTCGCCCTTGTGGTACACGGTGAATATGGGTCTTCCTTCTTCATCGAACTCCAGATCGTCTGCGTAATAGTCGCTGTTTTCGTCAAGGCCGTAAGTGATTACATTCTTCCTGCCCTTTATTACCTTCCTTACGAAGGGATTGGCGCTATATGCAAAGAGCAAACCGTCTTCGGGAAGAAGTCCCGCAAATTCATCGAAGGATCTGACAATGTGGTCGATATCCTTGAAGTAGTCCAGGTGGTCTGAATCTATGTTGAGTATTATTTCGATCTTAGGTTTGAGCTGCAGGAAGCTGTCCACATATTCGCAGGCCTCTGTAATAAAATAGTCGCTGTGACCTACGCTGGAGTTGCCTCCTATTTCCTCAAGGTTTCCGCCAACCAGAATTGTGGGATCCTTGCCTGCGTTTTTCAGAATCAGTGATACCATGGAAGTGGTTGTAGTCTTCCCGTGAGTGCCGGAAACGGCAATGCTGGTTTCGTAGCCCTTCATGAGCTCACCAAGCATTTCAGCCCTGGACACGCAGGGAATCCCCAGCTCTTTTGCTCTTAGGTATTCCGGATTGTCACTGCCGATTGCTGCAGTGTAAACAACTAAATCAGCGCCTTCAACATTCTTGGCTCTGTGGCCGAGAACTATTTTGGCGCCTTCTTCCATTAATCTCATTACAGTATCGTTTTGGTTCATATCCGATCCGGTTACAGTATAACCTCTGGATATTAAAATATCGGCAATGCCGGACAGACCTATGCCCCCAATGCCTATGCAGTGAACCTGCTTTATATTTTCAAAATCTATCATTTGTATCCTCCCAGAGTTTTGCGCAGATAGTATAACACATAACTATTGTCATTTCAAATTGTCGGATTTTTTCGAATTTAACTTGTCAACCTGTCCAGATAGGATTATAATTAATAAAACTGTATGAGGGATGATGATTAACCATTCACACTCAGGAGGTTTAGGACATGAATATTACAGATGTCAGAATACGCAAGATCACAGATGAAGGAAAGATGAAAGCTGTTGTCTCCATCACCTTCGATGATGAATTCGTTGTACACGATATAAAAATCATCGACGGTCAGAACGGTCTTTTCATTGCAATGCCCAGCAGAAAGATGAACGAAGGAGATTTCAGAGACATAGCTCATCCTCTGACATCAGAAACTCGTAATCGTATTAAAGAAGCCATCTTCGCCGAATACGAGAAGGTACTTGAGGAAAAGGGAGAAGAGCCCGCAGAGGCCCCGGAGCCGGAAGCGGAGTTTTAGTCTTCCCAAATTATAGAGATTAAAAAAAGCGAGGGGCATTTCTTATTTTGCCGCTTCGTTTTTTTGTAGTCAATTTAATAATATACGACTATGGGGTACCCTTCATCAATTTGACCGAACACGGTAGCTGCTGCACCCACCGGCATATTCACACATCCGTGAGAGCCATTGCTGTAGTATATTGAGCCGCCGAAGGCTTTACGCCAGGGTGCGTCGTGCAGACCTATGCCGCCGTTAAAGGGCATCCAGTAGCTTACGGGACTTTCGTACTTTGTTCCGTCGGTATTAAAGCCTCTGAGAACAGTGTCCCTTTGCTTATAGTCAAGCTTGTATACACCGCCGGGAGTGCCGTGACCGTCGGTAATTTTACCCGATACTACATTGCAGTCAATTATGAGCTTTCCGTTTTTATAAAAATAGAGATGCTGAGCGCCCAGGTCAACCTCTGCGTAGGAGCTTCCTATGTCGCTGCCGTCTCCTGTGTAGTAGGGCTTCTGTGCATACTTGGGATCCAGGGTGACATCTTTTCCGTCGGCAAGTATTTTCTTAAGGCGCTTAACCTCTTCCTTCTGGTTCAGTATCCACCCGTAGTCACCACCGGATACGGAAATCTTTGCACCGGTGTGGGTCTTAAAGGTTCTGGTGGAATATGCGGTGTTGTGATTTTCCGCCAGCTTCAGAACCAGCTTTTTAAGAGGCTTTTCCTTTACGGATTTTTTATCGGAATCATCAAAGCTGAGCACATCGTTTAACTGCTTCGGGCTGAGAGTTACCTCACCGTCTCTGAACTTATACGTAATCTTCTGGGCCAAATGTTCTTCGCACCACTTTTTTCTGTCTGCAATTTCCTTATCCCCTTCCTTAAGAGTCGGAAGCTCGTAATAATCGGCAGCCTTGTAATCAAGTTCAAAGTCGCCCTTTCCTATGTCCTCTTTAACCTTATTGATAAATCTGGTCTTGTCTATATTGTCGCCATAGACTTCCTTTACAATCTTAAAGTCGTGGTTGGAAAGATCCACATAGGCATTCTTGGTTTTGGTCTTGTACTTTGCGTCCAGGAACTTAAACTTACCTATGGCTCCTTTTAGCTCCTTCGGAGTTCCCACAATCTTCATGTCGAAATTGTAAGAATGCTTCTTGCCGCGTAAATATCTGTATACGGTTTTTATGGCTCCGATATTCGTAACCTTTTCAAGAGACTTATCAATGTCATACTCGTAGGTAATGCCGGAAATCCTTCCTATTACATTATCCCCGTTCTTAACGACAAAATCCCTGTCATTCCACTGGTCCGTAAGCTTTTTCTTTGCCTCCGCAATGGACAGGTCCGAGCAATCCACACCATTTACCGTTGTATTCTTCGGAACGTGCACTCTGGCATACTTGTAAATGTCAAAAAACTTCCAGCCGCCAACAGCCAGAGCAATAATCAATATTAATAACGTAATAATAATTCCCTTGTGTTTCATAACACCAAGATTATACACTATATACACAATTATTAAAAGTAGCGTTTCACGGGGACAGGCTTTTTGATGACAAGGGGACGGTTCTCTTGTCATCTTTTGCCGTATTCTGGTAATAGGACGGGATACTGTATTTAGAGACTCTTTGGAACGTCGGCACTTAGCGAATACGAGTGTAAACGAAGTATGAGCTTAGTGCCGCTACGTGACAACTGAAGCGAGAGCGGGTCTATAAATACAGTATCCCGTCCTTCTTTTTAAATCGAGTAGGGGCTAACTTGTA
>DFGY01000118.1 GCA_002372505.1 Firmicutes bacterium UBA3738 | reverse complement strand
TGCCGGCGGGGTCTCCGTTGCCGAGGCTCTTAATGATGAAACTGTTGTTTCACGTGTAAAACCTTACGCTTTGAGCCTTGGAATTGCCGGTAACGAAGGCCTTCTCCCGGACGGCTCAATGCGTTATGAGAAGCTTCCGGACGGCACCTTTGACGACTCCCGCCAGTGGTGGGTCCAGGCCGAGACCGTTGTGGGTAACCTCTGGTTGTGGAAGTACCATAGAGTGGCCTCCGGCTACGATGTGACCCTTAAGGCCTGGGATTACATCCTTAAGAATCTTGTGGACCGTGAAGGCGGAGAATGGTGGTGGGCCGTCCTCCCGGACGGTACCCTAGACAAAGCCAACCCCAAGGCCGGCTTCTGGAAGTGCCCCGCTTGTCTGTTCTTCATTTTTTGCTCGTGTGGTTGGTTCCGCAATTACCGCCATATGATAATGTGAACAATCTTGCCTCATTCAGATAAAAAGAGTATCTTTGTTAACGGTAATACGGTCGTCGAATCGGCCGGTAATGAAACCAGGAGTAAGTAAGTCTTCATTCCGAAGCGGCTCCCTTCACAAATCATTTTCGTATTTCAGTAAGGGGAATAGTGCACCTTAACGGGGTACTATGCAATAATACTAATAATTTGGTAATTATGGTGGAAAATATTATTATACCGCAAGGGTGTGCTCCGGAAGACATAAAAGTCCGTAAAAAAATAATAGGTGATTTCTATGCTAAGTGGAAAGCAGAGCATCCTGACAAGAGAGTTTGGAATGAATCTCTAAATGACTTCATTTACGTAAAGTTTCATTCGTTGAATGAGACTAGGGGGCATGCATCCGGGACATATGAATCCACAATGGCTGTACTTAATCTTACAGAAATACTGAATAAAGCGGAATTCGTGGAGGAAAGGCCTAAGAAACAGGAAGATAACAATCAGAAGAAGTTCTCCAAAATGATTATTATGAAGTATGGAAGAGTCAAACTAACAGTTGGATTCCAGGCATCCAAAGGTCAGTACGTTCAATACTGTATTACAGTTCCGGGTGAGAGAATGCACAAAAAATAAAAGCCGCCTAGGCTGCGACTTTTCAGATGGGGCTCGTATCAAACTATGTTTGAGAGGGTTGTCAACCCTTTCCGAAATCCCCGTGACGATTCCAAATGCAAAACTAACGCTTTTTTTTGAAATATCAAAAAGTATAAACTAAATTCCAGGCGATATGTCACCCGAAACGTCCACCATGCCGCGTTTTAGGTGCAAACACGGCACCTTTTTTATTTTGGATGTGGAGCGAAGCGGAACGGAGTTCCCTCGGCACCCCACGCCACTTCTACAAAAACAGAAGGTAACTCACTGAGTCACCTTCTATAAGATCTGGTATCACCAATCATTGACTAATCTAGTCGTTGGTGATTGTAATATGATCGATTGCCACTTTGTTTTTCTTAATTGGGACTTCATCAATAACACCATCAACCTTTTGAGTCAAAGTAAAACTCTTTGGCCGCATGGTAAACTTGTCACCATAATTCAACTCTATTTCGGTAGTTACTTCCTTACCCTTATTCATGGCGCGGCTTGCCGAATTCTCCGCACGTTTCCATATGTTATCCATCTCGCTCTTGGCGCCGACACCATGGTTGGCCCTTGGAGACTGCCCCACTATATTAATCAAATCATTCGTTCCGCCATTCTGGAGCGCTATCAAGTGACCGCCTTCATCCGTGGGGTATAACTCTGCTGTATGAGTTGCGTTACCGTTCACAGTAAAGTCGTTCTTGCAACGAACCGCATCACGGGTAATCCTGCCATCTCGTTCCACCTTAGCCACCTTGCCTTTATTAGTGTAATGAACCTTAGACACTCGGCCTTGATGGTCTGTAATCCATGTAATACCGTCACATTTGTACGTGGCGTTGTTCATCGGATAAAGGCTCAATAGCTTCCGGCTCTCGGATGAAGCAGTAATTACATAACCCGTTCTGGCATCTCCGGTTATGGTCCCTAGGAAGTTCCCGGCTCCGTCATACATACTGTGCACGCCACTTGCCGTCTTTATGACTAGATCGTCACCATATCCTACGGATGACGCCAAATGCGAAACTGAGCGGCTGTATTTCCCGGCCCCGTAATTAACATATCGGAGCATGGATATGTCAGTCCTGTACGGTGAATCCGCAAGCTGATAATATGACTTCAGGAGGTCGGGGTTTTTGGTGAGGGCCCTGTGAAGGTCGGCATTTCCTGCGATGTCCTTGAGAAGAAGTTTGGTCTTCTCCTCCGACCCTTGTTTGAAACACTGCGACCATATATCTCCCGCGCGCTTGCCAAGGACATGTTCAACTTCTTCCCTGGCGCCTTTTATAACGCCCTTAATAGCCCTCTTTTCTGCATTCTTTATAGCCTTCTCTTCACACTCCGAAACGAGACTCTTTATTACTGATTTTTCGCAGGTCTTGACGATCGTCTTCTTCTCTGCCAGTTTGATTTCAGTTTTTGTCAGTACAGTTATTCCTCCCTTCGCAACTTCTTTTGTCACTTTAGTTCCCAAAGAGGAAGCCAACTCTTTGCTTCCTTTCCTGACAAAAGCCTTGGAGGCCTTCTCTAGGGAATTATCCGAGACCTCCTTCAAGACCGCCTTGTATTCCTTTTCCCCCACCATTTTTTCAACGGAGCGCATGGATGCCCCACCGACATTCTTGTATGTGGATTTCAAGGCATACCTTCCAGCCCTAACCGCGGAGTGTTCGATTATTTCACCCGTCATCTCATTAGCGGCCTTCTTGGCGGCGTTCTTCGCAGCTTTCTCAACAGCCTTCTCCGCCATTTCCTTGGCCACTTTCTTTGCTGCGGTTTTTGCTCCGGCCTTGGCACCCTGTTTCGCTGCGGCCTTCGCCTCTTCCTTGGCCACCATACGGCCGATTTGGGCGTCTGCCGTAGAAGCAGACACCAGCATCAAAAAAACGACGAAGGCAAATCTAAAGAGCCGAGTACACATAATCTTTCAGTTGTTTATGACTAGATGAGATGCTCTTGGCAAATGCCGAGAACAATTCGTCACATACATATATGACATACGCCACCTCAGCCATGTAAAGTTCCTCCGAGAAATGTTCGAAGTTACCCTGCGTGGCCTCAGCCTCTTCCCGCGTCGAGGTGATGGAGCCGAAGAAATCCGCGCCGTCTAGAATCAATCCCAATGTGCCAACACCAGGAATTAGTCCGACAAGTCCGGAAATCACTGACAGCGAATTGCGCTCCTGTCGCTTTTCATCCTGCATCGATTGTATTGCGACAAGATCTTCTTCTGGAACGTAGAACTCTTGCAAAAATGGAATCTCAGTGAAACTCATTCTGTAAGACAGAGTGTCCACATCGTCTCGCAGTGTAAGAGACTGTACGAGATCTATCCTCTGGGAGTTGCAGTCACTGATGAATCCGTTAATAGCGAACATAACGTCCCCTTGAACGGTCTCAAGGCAGAAAATGCTACTCACTGCTTCCTCTACGGCATCATACGTATCTTTCTTCCTTACCTCGAAGAAAAGATAATCCCTTACACAGCTTTCGATAGCTTCAAGGGAGGCCTCTATTATATTGTCAAACGCTTCCTCTACGTATCTGTTTACATCATTGATGCACATGTTGTGAAGATAATCCAATAGCTTCAGTTCTGTCCTGCAGTACTGGTCCAGGGATTTGTTAATGACGGGTAATATTTCCTTTTTCCTTACTGCCTTTACAGAGTCTATATGACTAAAGAATGGTGTATCTTGGAACACTTCCCTTGCGTAACGGACAAAGGCATAATCTTCGGTATCTACCACTGGGTACAGTGATTTTTCTATAAAAGGCTTGACGAAATGCTGCCATTCGGGATGCGATTGGTAGTATTTGGGAATGTCGGAAAAATTCAGACGCGAAATGTAACCTAAGATGTCATCTTCCCTATCGAGCCTAAGTGAGTTGAAAAAAGGGGCAAATACTGAATCACTGGCCGTTATCAATTCAAAGCTTTTGAGATTTTCATAGGAATAGCCCCCATAATCTACATCATATAGCAGAAAATCCTCAATCATCCTACGGTATTTCGGATACTCCTTGTAGTCACTAAGCAAACCGGTTACGTCCTGTGATTCAAGGTGACCAGCTACCAGGTCATCTGTTTCATTTGCAATCACTGGTTCCAGTGGAGGGACCTTTTGCGTAGTCCCGCAGGAAG
>DFGY01000061.1 GCA_002372505.1 Firmicutes bacterium UBA3738 | reverse complement strand
TCATGTCCTGATCGTCTGTAAGCCGGACATTCCTGGCTTCGATGGTTCTGTTATCACCAACATATATGTTCCTTTCACCTTTTTTTAAGACGTATTCTTCTTCGTATTCTTCTTCGCTACCCTCGGCGTATTTGAGAATGAGTCTGTCCCCGTCCTGTGAGCTATATTTGTAATTGAACCAGTCAGCCATTTCATTTCCATCTACGTTCTCAATAAGTTCGATGGGTTTTACTGGCACATACTCCATACTCGTTGCCTTTTCCTGTATAAGCTGGATGTCGAACTTTATGCTATCGGCTCCGTCAGGAAGATCCCATATATGAACCTTCAAATAATACTCTTCCCCCGCTTCCGCATCGAATTTCAATTCGAATGGACCGCGAACAGTATCTTTTTCAATTTCCTTATAGTCCTTGTCCTCCAGAACGCAATCGGGGTCAACGTCGTATACATAGCTGCTCTTAAAGAAATATGTGCCATCCTCCTCCGGCACGAATTTAAAATATCTGTCTTCTGCCTCGGTCATCGTCAGCATCAGAGTCTGCCCCGGAGTGATCGCCGGTGCGTTATCGTGCTCATCGTCTGCAAAAGCAATCATCGGCATGAGCACCGTCGCCATGAGAACCAGCAGCGTCAGCACGCTCCTTCTCATTATCCTGCTTTTTCCTGTCTGCATTTTCATTCTCTCCTTTCATCACTTTACTCTTACCTTGGTTTTCTTCGACACATCCTTACCGGATTCCATTGCTTTTTTACCTGCTAGCAGACAGCCTTCTTCTCCCATGATACCAGTCTGTAGCTCACTGTTATAATTTAAGTTTTAATTATTTGACCTTTATTTTAAACGTCACTGTCTTCCAGGCGGATGGGTTGTAGTTTGTATTGCCTGCTGCCCTGACTTTGACCTTCACCTTGTAGGTTCCTTTCTTGAGACCTTTCTTGACAGTGACTTTGCCGGTCTTGGCGTTGATGGTTATTTTCTTTGCTGCCTTCTTCGTATATTTCTTCAGGGCCTTCTTTGACATCTTGACAGATTTGACCTTGGTGTAGGTCACGCTGACCTTCTTATATGCGAGCGTGCCCTGTGCTCCGCTGACGGTGATCGCCTTTGCACGGCTTATTGTCTGCGACTTTTTCTTAAGCTTCTTGTATTTGACCGTAGCGGTCTTGGCTTTAATCTTCAGCGGATTCGCTTTCTTGGCGAGTTTGTCGATGGTCTCTGTCCTTGTAGCCTTGCAGACCGTGCAGGTGTAGGTTTTCACACCTGTTGCTGTCGTGGTTGCGGGAGTTGTCACATTGCCTGCATCCCACTTATGGTTTTCCTTCTCTATATGATTTGCGTCATGATCACATACTCTCTGGTGCTGAGTCGCGTCGAGGTTCGTCCATGCACCGTACTTGTGTCCGAGAGCCTCACCTTCTGTAGTGCCACAAACTTTGCAGGTCTTCGGCTCTGTGCAGGTGGCTTCTTTCCAGTCGTGTGCGACCGTAACATCGTAGTCTATAGAAGCCGTCGCTCCTTCAAACATGTACCTGATATTTACCTCATCCGTCCCGTATTTGAGAACAGACGGCGTGATGGTGGTGGCACTCGGGTCCAGAGGTCTTGCCTCGCTGGTAGTTTCACCGGTAGCCTCCTCCCTTTTGATGATCGCTTGCACATAGGAGGCGTCTAGGTCGAATTCTTCACCACACTTATACTCTGTCTTCCTGCTCTCTCCTTCCGGTGAATCTGTCAGTTCCAGCCTTTCCAGAGTCTCCACAAAGCCCTCGTTTATGACCTGAACTTTCACGCCCGGACTTTCCGAAGGAGGAAGATATCTAACGTAGCCCTTGACCGGTGACTCTCCATCAACATATGTGCCAAAAAAGTGGATCTCGAAAGACACCTCACCAGGATCGGAAGGCATAAACGCGTCCCCCTTATACTCCCATATTCCCTGGTCATTGGTGGTAACCTCTCTGCTGAACGTCTTCTCGTACTCTATATAAATAAAAGCATTGGGAACAGGATCTCCGTTTTCGTCCTTCAGGACTCCGCTCATGTGGATTGGCGTGCCCGGGAAAACTTTGCTCGGCGCAGAAACGGTATGTATCAGTTCTTTGCCGCTGCCAAAGCCGACTTTATTAGTGTTGTTTCCGTCCTTGTCAAGGACGGTACACATTTCTTTTTCGTCGCTTCCGCCATTGTATTTTGTCTTACCGATATATCCGTCCTTTGGCATGAACAGTCTGTTGCCGTCCTTGAGTTCTATCGCATTTGCCATCAGAGCGGATGCACTGCCTCCTTCAACATTCTGGCATCCCAGCATGGATTCTCCGCTTATGATTAATATACCCGTATCCTCATACACGAGCATCGCGGGCCTGTCTTTCTGGCGATTTTCAGCGGTAACGTAACTATCCTTTATGTTCACGGTTCCGCTGGCGCTCAATGCATTATATCCGCCCTTAGAGGTGGAAGTAGGTTCGTTATTGTTGCTGTTGCTCATTTTGACAATACTGTCGGTAATGGAAATCCCTCCTTTCTTCCACCCGGAGTCGATACAGTGTCCATCCCAATCCTGAACATCTATGACTACATGTGAGTTGCTTATCTTTATATCGTTTTTGTTAGTATCGTCTGTATCGATTCCAATTCTCTTAGCATTTACTTCAATCAAATCGGAAACATCGGAGATGATTGTTTTCCCATCGCGCGCCTCCATGCCTATAGCGCCACGGATAACAAGGTGTTTCTTTATCCCTTCGATCCGAAGATCGTTTTTCGCAAAGATCGCAACTTTATTGCCACTATCTCTTAAGCAGGCTACATTGCTCTCTTCGCTCAGGCTTCGGATGGCCAGATTGTTGGCAGTCAAAGCGTAGTCATCCATGTCGGGATCACCGATATGGATACTGCCACCCTTATCACCGCCATCGATGGTAAGATCGTATGAATACCAGGGGTGTTTGCCTATGTCCGGGTCGCTGGGATTTTCGAAGCCGGATTTGATGGAGTTGCATTTCAGTTTATACCCATCCAGCTTGATTTCCGTGTTTCCCTTAAAGGTGATGTCTTGATCGGAATGAATATTGATCTCTTCCCCTGACGTTCCATCCTTCACTAACAGGTTATCCCCCGTCAGCGTATAAGAACCGCCATCAAGTTCGATCGTGGACGCTTCCGCATGTGCCGGCTGCGTCATCATCGGCATCATGGTGAATACCATGGCAAAGGACATCAGTATGGCAAGTGCTTTACGTTTTATATTTATCGCCTTCATTTGTAACCTCCAATTCCCTCGATTAATTACTTTTCTTAGATTCATAATGTCATAGCTGTTGATTGTTAGCAATACTTCCTGCACGAACGTTGTTTAAACTGCACGAAAGTTGATCCATGCCTATTAATATTTTACCCTGGTCACCAATAGAAAACTGCCCTTGGAGACTAAGGCAGTTTTCTATCTTGTTCTTATTCACAAAAGAAGTTATGTCTTTTTTAGAATCTACGGATTACAGGCCAACTGATTTTAAAGCCTGGGCCAGATCATCGATTATATCCTGAGGAGACTCAAGGCCTATGCTGAAGCGTACAAAGCCCGGGTTAAACACGTCGGGATAAAGGTACATACGCTCATCGTAGCTGGGCTGTGGGAAGATAAGGCTTTCATCGTGCCCCAGGGATACTGCAAATGTAATGACTTTAAGTGCGGCGCAGAATTTTTCTACGGTCTTATCGTCTGTGTTAAGCACGAATGAGATTACACCGCCAAAGCCGTTTTTCATCTGCTTTTTCGCTACTTCATGTCCCGGATTGCTGGGAAGGCCTGGATAAGAAACGTAGGTGACGTTTTCTCTCTGCTCCAGCCACTCGGCTACAGTCTGGGCTGTGTCGAATATTCTCTGAGTTCTTAATGGGAATGTAACCATTCCTCTGAATATCTGCCAGGAGTTAAAGGGACTTATTACTGAGCCTACATTTACCTGAGCCTCATAACGGATGCGGTCCATAGTCTCAAGGTCATTACTTATAATGGCTCCTCCTTGGGCATCGCCGTGGCCGTTCATAAACTTTGTTACTGATTCAATTACAAAGTCGGCGCCCAGTTCCAAAGGCTTTTGCGCCAGAGGTGATGCAAAAGTATTGTCAACGGAGAGAAGTGCTCCATTGGCATGGGCTATTTCTGCAACTGCAGCAATATCAGTAATTCCGCAGGTCGGATTGTCCGGAGTTTCAATGTGCACAAGCTTTGTACCCGGAGTCACTGCCTTCTTTACCGCATCAAGATCCGTCATGTCCACAATCTCCGTATCAACCTTATACTTATTGTTAAAGAGCTCGTGAAGAAGCCTGTACACAGCCATGTAGCTAACGTTGGGATAGACCACATGGTCGCCGGATTCAAAGAGAGTCCAGAACAAAGCATGAAGCGCCGCCACTCCGCTACCCAGCATTATGCAGTCATCGGCATCGTGCATGGAAGCCACCTTTTCCTCCAGCCACTGCTGATTTGGATTGCCGTTCCTGGCGTAAATGAGCAAGTCCGTCGACGAGTAATTTACCGTGGATAAATCATCGGGAAGCTTGTAGCTGTTGGCCATATGAAGCGGCCTTCTCACAGCCCCCGTCTCCTGATCGTACCCGTTACCCGTATGCACAGCCCTGGTGCTAATGTCATAACCCTTGTAATCGTCCTTTTTCTTTGCCATGTTAAACCTCCGATTCTCTCAAATTCACTTATTCAATATTATAAACACTTTTTGATACCTATCATTCAAGTAGGTATATACAAAGTATATTCCCCTCTTTTTCACCTGTCAATTTGACATATTCTCATAACATACTTGAGCAAACGTTCATGGTGACAGGGGGACAGTTCTCTTTTCACCAAACCTGATCAATTGTTTTTCAAACATTATTTCTTTGTGAGAAAAAATGTTTGAAATAATACTGGAGTAAAAGACCTGGCAAGACCTGTGTAGCTGATTTTTTCATACATTATCTCTGTGTGAGAAAAAATGTTTGAAATAATACTGGAGTAAAAGACCTGGCAAGACCTGTGTAGCTGGTTTTTTCAAACATTTTCTCTGTGTGAGAAAAAATGTTTGAAATACTATTGGAGTAAAAGACCTGGCAAGACCTGAGCAGCTGATTTTTTCATACATTATCTCTGTGTGAGAAAAAATGTTTGAAATACTATTGGAGTAAAAGACCTGGAAAGACCTGAGCAGCTGGTTTTTTCAAACATTATCTCTGTGTGAGAAAAAATGTTTGAAATACTATTGGTGGAAATGTACTAATGGTGGAAATGTAATTGCATGTTATTAAAAATACACATATAATCTGTATATACCGAGTGAATAACTATGTTGAATTGAATAAGAAGGAGAAAACCTATGGCTGATTTAACAAAGGTCAAAGAAAACCTTGAAAAGAAAGGTTTTATCGTAAACGTTTTTGATACAGGTGCTGAGGCAACGGCTCATCTTGCTTCGGAAATAAGCGACAAGACCGTTGGCTTCGGCGGATCGATGACCCTGAAGGAAATCGGACTCTACGAAGAGCTTTCAAAGAACAACGAAGTTGTCTGGCACTGGAAGCTGGTGGATTACAACAATCTATTCAATGAAAAGACAAAGGATCCCAGCAATATTAGGGCTGCCAGAGACGCTGCCATGCACACGGATATATATATATCTTCTGCCAACGCACTTGCTGAGACAGGCGAAATAGTGAACATTGACGGAGCAGGAAACAGAGTAGCTTCCACCCTCTGGGGGCACAGCAAAGTAATCTTCGTCATCAGCGCCAACAAGCTGGAGCCCAACTACGAGAAAGCTGTATGGCGAGCCAGAAACATTGCCGCTCCAAAAAGAGCCGCGTCGCTGAACAAAAAAACGCCCTGCGCTATCAAAGTAGATAAGTGCTACGACTGTAACAGCGATGAGCGTATTTGCCGCGGAATGGTCACCATATGGAAACCAATGCAGTTCCAGGAATTCGAAGTGGTTCTAATCCAGGAAGATCACGGAATGTAAATATTTTTAGTGGTTATTTATAATACTTATCTACGGACATTTCCATTACATACTCGTCCTTAATCTTTGAATATTCGAGAAAATGGGTCGCTTCCTTGTGTGCAACCTGGAAGCTTTCGTTTTCCCATTTTTCAATGAGGACAACAACGTTTTCATCTTCAACCGACGGGAAGTATTCATACATGAGGCAGCCTGCTTCTTTACGAGAATTTTCAGCCATCTGAATGCGCTTCATTTCCGCCATGAATTCGTCTCTCTTCTTGTTAAAACATCTGTAGGTCACAATCAAAGTCAATCTTTCCATCATCTTCACCCTTTCATTTGCTCTTTTACTCAGCTTAACAACAACCGGTGGAACCACCAGTATTGCAATCATCAGTATTGTTAAAGGTAACATCATTAACATCGTATTTGTCATATAGTTATTCCTTTATATCAATCGCATTTATGTAATCCATTAGCTTAAATATTGACCGCTATACGCCAATGATTATACCACCAAAATAGCAAAAGCGCACTCTTATTTAAGCACCTGCACTACTGCATTTTATTGACTTTAAAATGAGCATATGCTACACTTTGAACAAGAGGAAAGCCCTTAGCGGTGAACCTCGTTTGGGTTTTAAGAAAAACCGCTCAAGGCTTTACGCTTGGCGGTTATTTCTTTTTCATTGCCAGAACTGATATGATTATTTGTAATATTGTAAGCACAATATCAACAGATTCATATACCGTCATAGGCATCACCTCATTTCTGAGGTAAGATTTCACCGCCCGGGCTTCCGATTCTCTTGTCAAAGATCTTCGCCTTGGTTTCCCTTGGCGTATTTTCATGATAACAAACAATCTAAAACATTACAAACATTTTTTTACATTAATGCTTTTTTCAGTTTATATGTCAAATATTTAAATAGCAGATCCTCGCTACTTGTATGCGTGTAAGAACTGCCACCTTCCGATTAGCATGCTAACTTATGCTACTCTGAATATTATACTGAAAATCTCATTTTATTGACTTTGAAATTAGCATATGCTACACTTTGAACAAGAGGAAAGCCCTTAGCGGTGAACCTCGTCGGTGTTAAGAAAAACCGTCCAAGGCTTAACGCTTGGCGGTTATTTCTTTTTCATTGCCATAGCTGATATGATTATTTGTAATATTGTAAGCACAATATCGACAGATTCATATACCGTCAAATGCAAGGCGGCGCCTAAGTGGTGCCACCTTTTTCTGTTTCTAAGCTATTTATTATCATCGTACTTCAGCACGGCTGTGAAGGCTTCCTGGGGCACTTCCACCCTGCCGAACTGGCGCATACGTTTCTTACCTTCCTTCTGTTTTTCAAGAAGCTTTTTCTTACGGGAAATATCACCACCGTAGCACTTGGCGATAACGTCCTTACGATAGGCTCTTACGGTTTCCCGGGCAATGATTTTCTGACCGATGCAAGCCTGAATAGGTATTTCAAACTGATGCATGGGAATGACTTCTTTAAGTTTTTCGCAGACGAAGCGGCCGCGGCTGTAAGCCTTGCTCTCGTGAACGATCATTGAGAATGCGTCCACAGTCTCTTTGTTGAGCATTATGTCCAGCTTGACCAGCTTGCTCTTTTCGTAGCGAATGAATTCGTAATCCAGTGACCCATAGCCACGAGTCTTGGATTTCAAAGCATCGAAGAAGTCGTAGATTACTTCGTTAAGTGGCATTTCGTAGTGAAGCTGGACCCGGCTTTCAGTAATGTATTCCATGTGAATCATTTTGCCCCGGCGCTCCTGGCAAATTTCCATAATGTTTCCCACGTATTCCTTGGGAATCATAATGTCAGCCTTAACGATGGGCTCTTCAATGTGATCGATTTCAAGTGGATCGGGAAGGTTGCTCGGGTTGTGGACCATGAGCTCTTCCCCGTCAATCTTTACCACCTTGTATATTACGCTGGGACTTGTGGTAATGACTCCAAGGTCGAACTCCCTTTCAAGTCTCTCAACGATTATTTCCATGTGAAGCAGCCCCAGGAATCCGCAGCGGAATCCGTACCCCAATGCAGCGGAGGTCTCCGGCTCAAAGTTAAAGGCTGCGTCGTTTACCTGGAGCTTTTCCAGTGCGTCCTGTACGTTTTCGTACTTCTCTCCTTCTGCCGGGTAAATGCCGCAGTAAACCATGGACTGCGCCTTCTTGTATCCGGGAAGAGGCTCGTCAGTCGGATCTTTATCCAGAGTAATGGTATCACCTACACGGGCATCTCTTACCTGCTTAATACTGGCGGAAATATATCCTACCTCGCCGGCTCTGAGCTCGCTGCATGGCACGTGGCCCGGAGAATAAGTGCCTACCTCCGTAACCTCATAGGCCTTCTTCGAATTCATAAGGCGGATCATATCTCCGGTCTTAACCTTTCCCTCGAATATGCGGGTGAGAATTACCACACCTTTGTAATTGTCGTAATATGAATCGAAAATCAGAGCCTTAAGCTTGCCGTTTTCGTCCCCTTCCGGCGGCGGAATCTTGGTCACCACCTGCTCCAGTACGTCTTCGATTCCAATGCCTTCTTTGGCGGAAATGAGAGGCGCATCTTCAGCCTCTATTCCGATTACGTCCTCTATTTCCATCTTAACTTCATCGGGCCGTGCGCTGGGCAGGTCGATTTTGTTAAGGACAGGCATGATTTCCAGATCTTCATCCATGGCAAGATAGACATTTGCCAGAGTCTGGGCCTCAACTCCCTGAGTGGAGTCAACAATTAAAACAGCTCCCTCGCAGGCCGCAAGGGATCTGGACACTTCGTAGTTAAAGTCCACATGTCCCGGTGTATCAATGAGGTTGAATATGTATTCATTGCCGTCACTGGCCTTGTACAGCAGTCTTGTGGTCTGAAGCTTAATAGTAATACCCCTTTCCCGCTCAAGATCCATGTTGTCCAAAAACTGCTCCTTCATGTCCCGCTTGGCAACAACGCCGGTGTTTTCCAGAATGCGGTCAGCCAGAGTTGATTTACCGTGGTCAATGTGTGCAATTATGCTAAAATTTCTTATGTATTTCTTATAGTCGCTCATGTAATGCATTTTACTTGATTTTCCCCTTGATTTCAACATTCAAATCAATTATACTATTCCTTGCGAGTTTTGATGATAGTTTAATATTAATAAAGAAGTGGGGTGAAATTTTAAATGGCAAACATTAAATCCGCAA
>DFGY01000100.1 GCA_002372505.1 Firmicutes bacterium UBA3738 | reverse complement strand
CTCCACAATAAATTGACACTATCCAATTGCGCTTAAGGTTTTACAAATCGTTTTCAATATTATATAATCGGTTAGTCAAAAAAAGAGGAAGGAACAATATGGATTTATTAGATTGCAAAGAATTGTTTGCCGGAAAGAGGCCTGAGGACTGGGATAACATCCCGGACATCGATCTTTACATGGATCAGGTTTTAAGTTATATGAAAAGACAGCACATTGGTCTTTCCGTAAATGAAAACCTGACTTCTGCCATGGTCAACAACTATGTTAAACAAAAGGTCATGCCCAAGGCCAGTGGCAAAAAGTACAGTCGCAGGCATATAGCGTATCTTACTGCAATATGCCTTCTTAAACAGGTTGTTTCAGTCAGTGAAGTTGGCAGGCTTCTCGATTCTCAGATGAAGGATGACGATATAGGTGATTTCTATAATAAGTACACTTCCATTCTGGATGAGGAGCTTAGTGAAGTTGGTTCTATGATAAAAAATACTATGAGTGAGGAGGAGGTTTCTGAACTGGCACTTAGGCTTGCTATTTCCAGTTACGCACAGAAGCTGGCCTGTGAATGTCTTATAGGGACTATGAGTGAAGATGAAAGCAAATAAAGGAAAAAAAGTAGTTAGTTATTTAATGATTATTGGAATGACGGTCATTATGTGCCTGTCATCATTTACGGCAGCTACCGGCGCTGAGGCTGTAGACGGCCCTGAGACTGTAGGCGTGGAGGCCCAGGGAATGGTCTGCACAGACGCAGACTCGGGAAGGGTTCTTTACGACAAGAGCGGAGATGAAAGATTTTATCCTGCCAGTCTAACAAAGGTTCTGACGGCTCTGGTGGTGCTGGAGAACACGAAGGATCTTGATAAGGAGACTACGGTGTCCGATAATGCGGTAAATGGAATAGACCCATCATCCAGCCACATTGCTCTGGACGTAGGTGAGAAGATTACCATAAGACATCTTCTCTACGGATTGCTCCTTTGCTCCGGCAATGATTGTGCAGTGGCCCTTGCAGAAGAGACGTCAGGCTCAGTAAAGGAATTCGCCAAGCTCATGAATGAAAAGGCAAAAGAGCTTGGAATGGACGATTCTCACTTTACCAATCCCCACGGACTGTTCAACAAAAAGCATTACACAACACCCAAGGATATGGCAAAGGTTATGCGGGCCTGCGTAAAGAACAAGGAGTTCGTAGAAATCTTCAGCACAATTAAACATGTAGTTCCCAAGACCAACAAGTCAAAGAAGAGGGAGCTTTGGAACAATCATCGTATGGTTAAGACGAAGTACGCATATTACAAAGGCGTAGTAGGCGGTAAAACGGGATACATTACCGAATCAAGTTTCAACCTTATTACATATGCCCGTCGGGGCGATCTGGGATTAATAGCAGTCGCCATGCGCAACGAAAGCGGACAGGACGCCATTGTCAAGGACACTGCGGCAATATTCGATTATTACTTTAAGAAATACCACGTTGAAGTGCTGGACAAAAACGATATACCTAAAAGCAAAGTGAGTATCGACGGGAAGGTTGTAGGCACCAAGGCGAAGAACGATATAAGACTGCTCCTTCCAAAGGGAGTGAAAGCGGAAGATGTGAAGCTGGACGTAAAGCCTTACGATGAAGTGACTCTTCCTATAAAGAAGGGTGAAATAGTCGGAAAGGTTACTGCCAGCTACGATGACAGAGTGCTGGGCGCATCTACGGTTGTAAGTACTCAGGACGTCATATCCAGGACTCAGGAGCTCTTCAGAATAGGAGCGGCAATATTTGTTGTGGCAGCCATGCTGGCTGTGGCCATAGCCATTGTAGTAGCAGGAAAGAAGCGTAAAAAGAAAAGAGTTTTCGGAAAGAAATAAGAAATAAATAATGAAAGAGATAAAAATAAAAGATATAACAGAGTTTAAAATTGGCCATGCGGAAAATCCTGCAGGGGGCACAGGCTGCACGGCTATAATCTGTCCCGAGGGAGCTATCAGCGGATGCGAAGTAAGAGGCGGAGGCCCGGCATCCAGAGAGACTCCTCTTCTCGACCCCGTAAAGAATGCTCAGGAGATTCATGCAGTAATGCTTTCCGGTGGCAGCGCCTTTGGCCTTGCGGCCGGCGATGGTGCCATGAGCTATCTTGAAGAAAACAAAATCGGATATCAGCTTGCCGGCTGCGTAATCCCCCTTGTGGTAGGCGCATCTATCTTTGACCTGCTGGTAGGAGAGCCGGGCATAAGACCTGATAAGGAAATGGGGTATGAAGCATGCGTAGAAGCCTTTTCTTCTTCCGATTCCGCAGACCTGCAAGGTAACGTAGGTGCCGGAACAGGGGCTACCGTGGGAAAGATGAACGGACCTTCGGAAGCAATGAAGAGCGGACTTGGTGTTTACGCCATAGAATCAGCGGGAGTAAAGCTGGGAGCCATCGCAGTGGTAAACGCCCTCGGAGATGTACTCGAGGATGGAAAAATCATTGCCGGCGCAGTAAAGGCTGATGGCACATTCACAGATTCCGCCAGACTCATGGTGGAAAGGATGGGAGGGGAGCCTTCCATACAGAGAGAAAACACTACTTTAGTCTGCCTGATTACAGATGGAGCTCTCAGTAAAATAGAAGCAAACAAAACAGCCCAGGTAATGCATAATGGACTTGCGAGAGCAATATCACCTGTCCACACTGCCGCAGACGGCGACACAACATTTTGCATGTCCTGCGGAAGCAAGGAAGTTAATCCCGATGCCTTTGCCCAGGCTGCGGCAATGGTCACGGAGAAGGCTATTCAAAATGCAGTTAAGAATACAAAGGGAGCATATGGTCTTCCTGCAATATGTGATTTAGGAAAGTAGGCGCGTCATGGTAAAAACGGCAGTAGTATTTTTTTCCCACGAAGGAAATACCAAGTATGCAGCAGAATATATTTCTGCAATTACCGGAGCAGATTTAATTGAGCTTGAGCCAAAGGAGCCGTATCCAAGGGGTAAGGTCAGCAAGTATCTTGCGGGAAAGGATGCCCTGGCTCACAAAATGCCTGAACTCAAAGACTACGAATTCAATAAAGACAATTACGATAAAATAGTAATAGGCACTCCTGTATGGGCAGGTAACCCGGCGCCACCGATTAACACATTTCTGGCGGCCAACAATCTGTCCGGAAAAGAGCTGGCCTTTTTTGCTTGCAGCACCGGCGGAAACGGGGACAAGTGCATTGACTATATGATGAAGACGGCAGGTGCCAACCCGGACAGTCTTACCTTAAATCTTATTGACCCCATGAAAAAGAGAGACACGGCAAAGCTTCAGGAAATGGAGCACTGGTGTCTCAAGATCCTTGGCAGCTACGAAACAGACGAGCTATGGGATCTTTACGATGCGGACAGGAATCCCACCGGGGAAACCATGAACAGGGGAGCCGAGATTCCCGAAGGCCGGTATCACATCGTAGTCAGCGTCTGGATTAAAAACAGCGAGGGTAAATACCTTATGTCCCGGCGCAGCATGAAAAAGGGCTGGTGTCCCGGTGCCTGGGAGACAACAGGCGGTGCAGTGGACGCGGGAGAAGACAGCCTTACCGGCGGCGTGAGGGAGGTCAAGGAAGAGCTAGGCATCGACCTTGATCCAAGCACAGGCAAACTTGTACGAAGCGTCAGAAGCGACGGCCTTCAGGATTTCTACGACGTCTGGATGTTCGAGAAAGATGTGGACATTTCTGATATAATAATGCAGGAGGAAGAGGTTAGCGATGTAGCCTGGATGACCAGGGATGAGATCGACAAGCTGTGGGATGAACACAAACTCCACATACTTCTGAAATATTACAAAGAAATAATCTAAAGAAAAAGTCCAAAGGAGAAAATCAGATGTACGAACTTGTAAAAGTAACTGACAGATCCTACTACATTGAATGCCCGGCAAAAATGGGGCTGTACCTGGATGATGACGGAAAGGTAATCCTCATAGACAGCGGCGGCGATAAGGATGCGGGAAGAAAGGTCATCCGCCACCTTGAGGCCAATGAGTGGGAGCTTAAGGCTATAATCAATACCCACTCAAATGCAGATCACATCGGCGGCAATCAGATTCTCATTAACCGCACAGGCGCAACTGCCTACACAACAATACAGGAAGGAGCAATAAATGAGTGGCCCCAGTTTGAGCCTACCATTCTTTACGGCGGCTATCCTTCAAAGGCTCTGAAAAATAAATTCCTAATGGCCAAGCCCACGCCTTATACCGACATTGCCGAAATGGACTTGCCGGATGGAATGGAAATATTCAGCCTGCCCGGTCACTATATCGACATGATAGGAGTAAAAACTCCCGACGATGTATACTTCATGGCTGACTGCGTATCGGCTCAGAACATTCTGGACAAGTATCACGTAGGCTTTATATATGACGTAAAAGCTTACCTTGAGACCCTGGATAAAATAGAAGACTGGACAGGTACAAAGTTCGTGCCTGCTCACGCTCCCGCCTGCGACGATATGAAAGAGCTTTGCAGGATAAACAGGGAGAAGGTCCTTGAGATAATTGAAGTAATAAAGGAAAAGTGCAAGGAGCCGGTTATAACCGAAGAGCTCATAAAGCAGATGTTTGACCACTACAATCTGGCCATGGACTTTAATCAGTACGTCCTTGTAGGCAGCACTCTTCGCTCATATCTGTCTTACATGGCGGATGAAGGAATGCTTACATACGAATTTGTGGATAATTATTTGAAGTGGAAAGCTTAAAGTGGAAAGCTTAAAAAGAAAGCTGAATAGGAGGCGCCTTATGAAAATCAATCTCATAAGAAATTCAACCATGATAGTGGAATATGCGGGAAACCGTTTTCTTGTGGACCCGGCTTTTGGGAAGAAAGGCTCCAGGGATCCTTTCCCTTGCAGCTCCCATCCCCATGAAAGAAACCCGGTAGTGGAGCTGCCCGTAAGCGTAAAGGAAATACTTAAGATGACAGATGCGGTTATCGTAACCCACATGCACTCGGATCACTTTGACGGTGAAGCGGCTCAGGCTCTTCCAAAGGACATAGATATGTTTGTCCAGGATGAAGCAGATGTGGCTGCCATGGAAGAATTGGGTTTTAAAAATGTTGAGGCTATGCCTCTACCTTCAAAATATTACGGAATAGAAATCTTAAAGACAACCGGCAGACACGGTGAGCCCGGTATGGACCAGGCGGCTTTAGATGACCTTGGAAATGTCTGCGGAGTAATTCTTAGAAAAGAAGGGGAAAAGACCATCTACATTGCCGGTGATACAGTCTGGTATGAAGGTGTGGAGCAGGCAATAAAAAAGTACAGCCCGGATATAATAGTCCTTAACTGCGGCGCAAATGAGCTGGCAGGCGACAGGATAGTTATGGATGAGCATGACGTTCTTGAGGTTCATAAGGCCGCGCCGGAGTCTGTAATTGTTGCAGTCCACATGGAGGCCTTTAACCACTGGACCCTTTCAAGAAAAAAGCTCTGGGAATTTGCCAGAGCTAATGGTTTTGCCGATAATATTTTCATACCTGCCGATGGCGAAGGTATTAGTTTACGTTAACGTGGCAAGCGCCTAAGGTTGATAGAGCTGCGTTGTGGGAATCAGGTGTGACGCCTGCACAGCAAGCTGCATCTACGCTGACTTCAACATTGGGAACGCCGGCTTTAAGGAGCAGGGCGTTTGAAACTACGCATATATCTGTGCACAGACCAATCATTTCAACTTCTACCTCATCGTCTGCACAGATTTTTTTAACTTCTTCAACCAGATCGAATGAACCAAAAGTAGGTTTGTCTATAATTTTAGCATCCCCCAGAGCAGCTGCTACTTTGTCGTTTATTTCCCAGCCGTGGGTACCCTTTACGCAGTGAATTACGGGAAGGTGCTTTCCTTCCATTGTGTTCATATAATCTTCCGTATGTGTGTCTCTTGTTGCAATAACGTCCTTTGAATCGTACTGTCCGATTTTGGCAACAACGTTATCAACTATTGCCTCAGCCTCTTTTGTGCCGAGAGCTCCATCGATGAAGTCGTTCTGCATGTCGATTACGATTAATAGTTTTCTCATCTTTAATAATTCCTTTCGAGTAAACATAAGTACTCCTCAATAACTTAAGGGCATTGTAGCAAATGAATGCTGTCAATGCAAGTATCAATTCTTATGTCTAATCAGCATGCGCATGGAATTGAGTATTGCCAGAATTGCAACTCCCACATCGGCAAATACAGCCATCCACATATTGGCAAAGCCAAGGGCTCCCAGTATGAGGACGATGAATTTGATGGAAAGGGCGAAGACAACGTTTTCCTTTGCAATGGTAATGGTTTTTCTAGCGATTTTAATTATCCTGCCGATTTTTGAAATGTCATCATCCATAATGGCAATGTCGGCGGCTTCGATTGCAGCCTGGCTGCCGGCACCGCCCATGGCGATGCCTACATCGGCACGAGCCAGGGTAGGAGCATCGTTGATTCCGTCACCTACAAAGGCAATGTGGCCATCAGCCTTTTCTGCCATTTTTTCAAAGAGATCCACCTTGTCCTGAGGAAGGAGTCTGCCGTGATATTCATCAATGCCCGTTTTACCGGACACCTCTGCAGCGATTTCCTCTGTGTCTCCGGAGAGCATTACTGTCTTTTTCACTCCGAGGCTCTTTAGCTCGCTGATTGCTTCCCTTGCGTTATCCTTTACAACGTCTGCAATTTCAATGGTACCCAGATATTTATCTTCCGCTGCAATATGGACGGTAGTGTGAGGGGAAGATGTGTCGGTCAGGGCTGCTCCTATTTTCGCCATGAGTTTATCGTTGCCGGCATAGTATTTCCTGCCGTCAACCTCTGCCCATATTCCTTCTCCCGGTATTTCTTCAACCTTGCCTATGCGGTTTTTGTCAGGCTCCTTTCCGTAAGCCTTTATTATTGACTGGGAAATAGGGTGAGCCGAATAAGATTCTATATGTGCTGCAAGCTCGAGAAGCTCAGGACTGCAGCCATCTGTGACTTCGAAGTTTCCTGTGGTAATGGTCCCGGTTTTATCAAAGACTATTTCCTCCACATTTGCCAGAGCCTCCAGGTAGTTACTGCCTTTTACCAGTATTCCGTTTCTGCTGGCCGTACCCACTCCGCCGAAGAAGGCCAGGGGGACGGATATTACAAGGGCGCAGGGGCAGGATATTACGAGGAAGAGCAGGGCTCTGTAAATCCAATCCTGCCACTGCCCGTTAAAGAGCAGGGGAGGGATAATGGCCAGTGCTATTGCAGCAAAGACGACTGCAGGTGTGTAGTAACGGGCGAATCTGGTAATGAACTTTTCAACTTTCGCCTTTCTGCTGCCGGAGTTTTCCACCAGGTCCAGTATTTTAGAGACAGTTGACTCCTCAAAGGGAGCGGTGACTTCAATCTTCAGCAGACCTGTCAGATTTACAAAGCCGCTGGTTATTTCCATTCCCGGTGAAATATCCTTGGGCAGTGACTCGCCGGTTAAGGCGGAGGTGTCCAGCGTACCGGTGCCTTCCGTTACAATGCCGTCCAGGGGCACCTTTTCACCCGGCTTTACGATAATAATGTCTCCCGGCATTACATCGTAGGGATCCACTGTTTCTTCAGTTCCGTCATTCAGCTTTACTGCATAGTCCGGTCTTATGTCCATTAAATCCTTGATGGAATTCCTTGAGCGGTTAACGGCGTAATCTTCAAAAAGCTCTCCCACGGCGTAGAAAAGCATGACGGCCACAGCCTCGTCCCATTGGCGGAGGGCCAGGGCGCCGGCGGTGGCTATGGTCATGAGAAAGTTCTCGTCGAAAATCTGGCCCCGGCTGATGTTCTTTACAGCCGAGAAAATCGGTCCGTATCCTACAATGGCGTAGGACACTAAAAAGAGGGGCCAGGCTTTGGGCACAAGCTCTGCAATAATGAACAGGGCAGCGCTAATGAGTATTTTTACTAAATCTTTTTTCTGTGATTTTGTCATTTTTTTATTTTACTAAAACGCAGTCAGGCTCTACCTTGTTTATGATTTCTTCTGCTTTGGCTACGGCGTAGTCCATGTCCTCCGCTTCAAGATTGAGCCTCTGGGTCATGAAGCTGAGAGAGGCGCTTACGCCGTCGACTTTGTTTATTTTGTCTTCGATTTTTGCGGCGCAGTTGGCGCAGCACAGGTTTTCCAGTTTGAATGATCTTTTCATTTTTTCTTCCTTTCTTTTTTCGTTCTTTAATTCAGGTTACAATTCATATCGAATACTGCATCTACTATTTTATGCACCAGGGCAGCCTCGTCAGTGTCTGCCAGGGTGTAATAAACCTCTTTGCCTTCCTTTCTGCTGATAATGAGTCCGGCTCCTTTGAGTATCCGAAGGTGATGGGACACGGCCGGGGAGCTCATGTCTACGGCTGCGGCAATGTTCATGACACATTCCTCTGTGTGACACAGGAGCCACAGTATTTCCAGTCTGGTGGCGTCGCTGATAAGACCGAAGGTTGCCGATACATTGGCGAATACTTCATCTTCGGGCTTTGTGCGAAGTAGCTCAAGAGTGTTCTCGTTATGTAAGTGTGGTAGCTTTTGCATTTTTATAATTCCTTTCTGAATTCAACAATTAAGCAATCGTTTAATTGTTATCTGAGTAAAATATATACCCCGGATATTACTTTGTCAAGTAGTATCCGGGATATATGATTAAGTAGTTAGTTTATTAGAGAGGGGTATTTTCAGTTTTTAGTCATCGTAGTCCTGCTCTTTGTAGAGTATTTTGCCGCTGCTTCTGTTTATTTTGTATTCGTATTCGCACCATGCACCGCTTCTCTTTTTGGCGTCAAAGCTGACTTCCCAAACGGCTTTGCCGTGATATGTGTCCTTCTCAATATCGTAGTCGCGAACAGTGTTTCTCTTTATGTTATAAACTTTTACAGCGTTGTTGATCGCAATGCTTTTAGCTTTGGCTCTTGATATGGTCTTGCTCTTCTTTGGAATTTTGAAGCTGCCTTTAACGGTGCCGTATTCTCCGTTCTCGAATTCTCTTACACCCTTGATCCAGAAGTTGTACTTCTTGCCGTTTTTGTATTTCTTTACTACGAATTCGATTTCGTCGTCATCTCTTTTTACAATTCTTACACCGTACTTCTTGCCGGATGTGTCTTTGACCGTGACCTTGTGGTTCCTCCACTGTACGTCACCTATGAATTCAACTTCAACTTTTCCTTCGCCTTCGTATTTAACTTCTTCTTTGGCCGGGGCCTTTGCCATTGCCGGGGCAGAGGTCATTACGCCCATTGTGGCCATTACAGCTACTGCCGTAATCATGCTGGTTATTTTCTTCTTCATTTTGAATACCTCCATTTTGAATACCTCCAATATTTATACAAAGTTTTGCCTTTGATTCGAATCTTGAGTTAAGTATAGCCTCGGTTCATTAAAAGGTTATTAAGAAAAGTCGAAAAATTATTAATAAAATTTCTATTAAATTTCATGGGGGCTCCCGGCGAAAAAGTCTTAAAAAACTCCTTTATATATGGTAAGATGTATTTGCAAATCTCAGTTTAAACAGGTAAGGAGATATATGATAATGGTAAAACGAGTATACGTGGAAAAAAAGAAAGGCTTTGACGTAGAGGCGCAAAGTCTGTTTTCTGATATAAAAACCAATCTTCATCCAGAGGGTCTTACAGGTGTCAGGGTGATTAACAGGTACGATGTACAGGGGCTCGACGACGAGTCCTATGAAATAGCGAAGTATCAGGTCTTTGCAGAACCAATTGTCGACTGTGCATATGATGAAGAAATGCCGGACATAGGTTCTGCAAATTATTTTGCCATGGAGTACCTTCCGGGGCAGTACGACCAGAGAGCCGACTCGGCAATGCAGTGCATCAAACTCATTATGCCCAAGGCCGAGCCTATAGTTAAATATGCCAAGGTAGTCGTCCTTGAGGGCAGTCTTGCCGAAGCTGATATTGAGAAGATAGCTTCTTACTGTATCAATCCTGTTGACAGCCAGTTTGCCAGCATGGAAAAGCCTGCCTTCCTGGGCATGGAAACAGAAGTGCCGGATGACGTAAAGGTGCTGGAGGGATTCACCGCCTTAAGCGATGATGAACTGGAAGAGCTCAGGACTGACATGGGTCTGGCTATGAGCCGGGATGATATCATCTTTATTCGCAACCACTTTAAGAAAGACGAAAAGCGTGATCCAAGTATGACGGAGATAAAGGTAATCGATACATACTGGTCCGATCACTGCAGACATACTACATTTAATACGGAGCTTAACAATGTTGAGTTTGAAGACAGCCCCTACGGCAAAATGGTAGAGGAAGCCTTTAACGAATATCTGGAGATGAGGGAAAAGGTCTATGGGGACAAGCAGAAGGACATTTGTCTCATGGACATGGCCAGTCTTGGAACCAAATATCTCAAACTCCAGGGCAAGGTTAACGACCTTGATGAATCTGAAGAAATAAACGCCTGCTCCATTAAAGTTCGGGCAAAGGTAAATGGAGAAATGGAAGATTGGCTCGTAATGTTTAAAAACGAGACCCACAACCATCCCACAGAAATCGAGCCCTTCGGCGGAGCTGCCACCTGTCTTGGGGGAGCCATCAGAGACCCGCTGTCAGGCAGAGTGTACGTTTACCAGGCAATGAGAGTAACAGGTGCTGCCGATCCGAGAAAGCCAATAGAAGAGACCCTGGCGGGCAAGCTTCCCCAGAGAAAGATAACAAGGGAAGCTGCGGCAGGATACTCTTCCTACGGCAACCAGATAGGTCTGGCAACAGGTCTAGTAGATGAGGTATATGACGAAGATTATCTGGCAAAGAGAATGGAAATCGGCGCAGTTATAGGAGCTGCTCCGGCGGATCATGTAGTAAGGGAAAGGCCCGCTGACGGAGACGCCGTAATTCTCGTAGGCGGCAGAACCGGAAGAGACGGCTGCGGCGGCGCCACAGGATCGTCCAAGGAGCATACCGAAGAATCCATTAACGAATGCGGAGCCGAAGTTCAAAAAGGTAACCCGCCTGTAGAGAGGAACATTCAGAGACTGTTCAGAAGAAAGGAAGTCTCTACACTGATAAAACGCTGCAATGACTTTGGTGCCGGCGGAGTTTCCGTTGCCATTGGCGAACTGGCTGACAGTCTTTACATTAATCTGGATCTTGTTCCCAAGAAATACGATGGCCTGGATGGAACGGAGCTGGCTATTTCCGAATCCCAGGAAAGAATGGCAGTAGTAGTGTCGGCAAAGAACGAGGAAAAGTTTAAGCTGTTTGCCAGGGAGGAAAACCTGGAGGCAACTACCGTAGCAAGAGTAACAGATGACGGCCGCATGAGAATGATGTGGCGCGGCAAGGAAATACTAAACCTGTCCAGGGAATTCCTGAACACAAACGGCGCGAAGCAGACAGCTGAAGTTTTTGTAGGCGGGGAGCTGAAAGAGGTGTTCGATTTAAATGATAAAACACCGGATGACTATATAACGGATTTGAACTGCTGCAGCAAGAAAGGCCTTATTGAGCGGTTCGACTCCACCATCGGCAGAGGCACGGTTCTCATGCCTCTGGGTGGAAAGTATCAGCTTTCTCCTGCTGCCGGAATGGCGGCCAAGCTGCCGGTAACAAGCGGAGATACGGATACGGCTACATTAATGTCCTACGGATACGATCCCACTCTTGCAAAGCGTTCACCATTCCACGGTGCTGTGTACGCTGTAGTTGACTCTGTTGCAAAAATAGTTGCAATGGGCGGAAACTATCAGTCGGCAAGACTTACATTCCAGGAATACTTTGAGCACCTTTCGGGTAAGGAATCCTGGGGCAAGCCTCTGGCTGCACTGCTGGGGGCACTGAAGGTTCAGAAGGAACTTGAGATTCCTTCCATTGGCGGAAAGGACTCAATGAGCGGCACATTTAATGATATAAGCGTACCACCGGCTCTGGTATCCTTTGCCGTAGCCGTGTGCGATGCATCAAATGTTATGTCCACGGAGCTTAAGCAGGCCGGAAGTAAACTGGTGCTCGTGCCGGGAAGGACGACGGAAAAGGATATTCTCGACTTTGACAAGTTTAAGGAAGCTATGAACAAGGTTACATCCTTAATAGAAGGGGGCCATGTCCTGGCTGCCAACACCATAGGCAGAGGCGGAGTATTCATGAGTCTTATGAAAATGGCAGTGGGAAATAAAATCGGTGCAAGCATTGAAATGGAAAACAAGGTAGATCTGCTTCAGGCTGAGTACGGAAACATTCTCCTTGAGATGCCGGCTGATGCCAATCTCGAGGAACTGTTCCAGACTGTACGCTACATTGAACTGGGATGCACCACTGACGATGAAACTCTGAAGGTTAAATACGGAGATGAAACCTGCACCTACAGCCTCGATGAAATAATGGAAAAATGGCAGGAGCCTCTTGAAGGTGTATATCCTGTCAGAACGGATAAATACAAAGATACAATAGAAGGTAATGTAGAGAACCTTTCCTTTACAGAGAGAATGGGTAAGGGACCTGCCATTAAGGCCGCAACACCGAAGGTAGTAATTCCGGTATTCCCGGGGACAAACTGCGAAGTGGATTCAAAGAGAGCCTTTGAAGCGGCAGGGGCTGAAGTAAACGTACAGATAATAAACAACCTGTCTGAGCTGGACCTTATTGAATCAATAAACAATATGAGTAAGCTCATAAAGGAATCTCAGATAATAATGCTTCCGGGTGGATTCTCCGGTGGAGACGAGCCTGACGGCAGCGCAAAATTCATTACAGCCGTATTCAGAAATCCTCTCATCAGCGAAGCTGTCATGGATCTTCTGGATAATCGTGACGGGCTCATGCTGGGTATCTGTAACGGATTCCAGGCTCTCGTAAAGCTGGGCCTGCTGCCTTACGGGAAAATAAAGGAGCCTAGCACGGAAATGGCAACCCTAACATTTAACGATATAGGTCGTCACCAGTCCCAGCTCATAAGGACCAGAGTTGCTTCGGTTAAGTCCCCCTGGATGTCCCTCTGCGATGTGGATGATGTACACACTATTGCAATATCCCACGGCGAAGGAAAGTTCGTCACCACGGATGAAATATTGAAAGAGCTCATTGACAACGGACAGATCGCAACTCAGTATGTGGACTTTGACGGCAATGCCGCAATGGATATAAAGTTCAACCCCAACCATTCTGTCATGGCCATTGAGGGAATTACCAGTCCCGATGGACGTATATTCGGAAAGATGGCCCATACGGAAAGATGGTGCGAGAATGTATTTAAGAATGTTCCGGGAAATAAGGAACAGAAAATATTCGAAGCCGGTGTTAACTATTTCAAATAGGATAAGGAGATACAGATGAAAGTAGCAATTGTTATGGGCAGCAAGTCCGACTACGATGTTGTATACAAGGCGGAAGAAATCCTGGCTGATTTCGGAGTGGAATACGAAACGAGAATAATATCCGCTCACAGGACTCCGGACATAGCCGCCGAGTTTGCAAAGGGAGCAGAGGACGACGGCATAGAAGTGATTATCTGCGCCGCAGGAAAGGCGGCACATCTTGCAGGAGTCATGGCAGGAATAAGCCCCCTCCCGGTCATAGGAATACCAATGAAGACCAGCGACCTTGGCGGAATGGATTCACTGCTGTCAACGGTTCAGATGCCAAAGGGTGTACCTGTGGCGACGGTAGCCGTTGGAGGCGCTGAAAACGCAGCTCTGCTGGCAGTGCAGATCCTCAGTGTGAAATACCCTGAGCTGAGGGAGGCCTTTAAGGCTCATAAAGAAAAGATGAGAAAAGATATAATAGAAACAGATAAAGAACTAAACGAAGAATAAGCGGAGGTGTGAATGATGAACAAGCTTGAACAGATTTACGAAGGCAAAGCAAAGAAAGTATTTAAAACCGAAGACCCGGAGCTTTTAATCGTGGATTATAAGGATGATGCAACTGCATTTAACGGAGAAAAGAAGGGTCAGATCGCAGGTAAGGGCGTCGTTAACAATCGCATGAGCAACCTTCTCATGCAGATGCTGGAAAAGAAGGGCGTGCCCACTCACTTTGTGGAGGAAATATCCGATCGTGAGACAGTTGTAAAGGCAGTTACAATTATGCCTCTTGAGGTAATCGTAAGAAACATTTCCGCAGGCAGCTTCGCAAAGAGATATGGAGTTGAAGAGGGAATAGTATTCGATGAGCCTACATTCGAGGTGTCCTACAAGAACGATGACCTGGGAGACCCCCTCATGTGCGAGTCCCACGCCATAGCTTTGGGAATAGTTACTGCAGAGGAAATAGATCAGGTCAGAAAATACGCCTTCATGGTAAACGATGCCTTAAAGGAATTCTTCCTGGCTGTAGGTCTCAAGCTGGTTGATTTCAAAATAGAGTTTGGCAAGACGTCAGATGGAACAATTATTCTTGCAGATGAAATATCCCCGGACACATGCAGACTGTGGGATGTCGAAACAAACAAGAAGATGGATAAGGACAGATTCAGAAGGGATCTGGGAGACGTAGAAGAAACATATCAGGAAGTGTTTGAAAGGATTAAGGGATAATGGCAGAGAAACTGACATATAAAGATGCCGGAGTAGACACTAAAGAGGGAGAACGCGCCGTCAAACTAATGAAGGACCATGTGGCAAAGACGTTAAACGATAACGTGCTGGCAGGTCTTGGAGGTTTTGGCGGCCTCTTTCGTTTGCCTGTAGAGGGAATGAAAGAGCCTGTCCTCGTTAGCGGTACTGACGGAGTAGGAACAAAACTGAAGTTGGCCTTCATGATGGATAAGCACGACACAGTGGGAATAGACCTTGTTGCAATGTGCGTTAACGACGTGCTGTGCCAGGGCGCGAAGCCGCTGTTCTTCCTGGATTACATTGCAACGGGAAAGGTTACCGCCGAAAAAATCGCAAACATTGTCAGCGGCATAGCCGAAGGCTGCAGCCGGTCAGGCAGCGCCCTCATCGGCGGCGAGACTGCTGAAATGCCGGGATTCTACGGAGACGGCGAATACGACATGGCCGGATTTTCCGTAGGCCTGGTGGATAAAGAAAGAATAATCACCGGTGAGAGAATAGAAGAGGGGGATGTGATCATAGGCATTCCTTCAAGCGGCATTCACTCAAACGGCTATTCACTGGTAAGACGCCTCTTCTTTGATAATATGAAGGCGGATATAAACGAGTACGTAGAAGAGCTGGGCATGTCCCTGGGCGAGTGTCTGCTGACGCCGACGAAAATATATGCAGAGGCCTGCAGCGCCGTTGAAGACATTGATGTAAAAGGCATAATCCACATTACCGGAGGCGGCTTTTACGAGAATGTCCCCAGGATTATTCCTGATGGTCTCGCTGCGGAATTCGATATGGAAGGCTTTGAAATCCTGCCTATATTCAAATATATACAGAAGTGCGGAGACATTGAGACGAGAGAAATGTTCTCTACCTTCAACATGGGCATAGGCATGATGATGATCGTAAGCAGGGAAGATGAAGAAGCAACCATAGAAGCTCTTGAAAAGGCCGGGGAAGTGCCTCAGGTCATAGGACTCATAATGAAGGAAGGACCGGAAGGTAAGGTGGTCATTCATGACTGACCGTATGAAAGTTGGCGTCCTGGTATCAGGCAGCGGTACCGATCTACAGTCCGTCATTGATGCAGGAATAAATGTAGTCAGGGTTATATCCAGCAAGGAAGGAGTCTACGCCCTTGAGCGGGCTGCAAAGGCAGGCATTCCGTCCTCATCGGTTACTGCGGGAGATTATCCTGACATAAGAGAGAGAATGACAGCTATTGCCGATATACTTGAAAAGGACGGCGTGGAGCTGGTGGTGCTGGCCGGTTATCTTTCCATTCTCACAAAGGAGCTGTTGGACAGATTCCCGGGCAGGGTTATTAACATTCACCCCGCACTTCTTCCCAAGTTCGGCGGCAAGGGCTTTTACGGACTTAACGTTCACAAAGCCGTACTTGATGCCGGAGAAAAGGAAAGCGGGGCTACTGTTCACTTTGTAAACGAGGGAGTGGACGAAGGTGAGATAATTATGCAGGTTAAGGTGCCTGTTATGGAGGATGATACGCCGGAGAGCCTCCAGGCGAGAGTTCTTGAAAAGGAACACGAGCTACTTCCGGCAGCCATACTGAAATTGGAAGAAGAGAAATTGAAAGAAGAAAGGGAGCAGGCTAAGTAATGGGCGGAATATTTGGAGTCACATCCAATCAGGATTGTGTCATGGATATTTTCTTTGGTACAGACTATCATTCCCATCTTGGGACAAAGAGGGGTGGTATTTGTATTAAACAGGAGAATGGGTTTAACAGAGCCATTCACAACATTGAAAACTCACCCTTCAGAAGCAAGTTCGAAATGGACATTGCAGAAATGGAGGGCAATGCGGGACTTGGATCCATCAGCGACAGCGATCCTCAGCCTCTCACGGTTTATACCAAGCTGGGAGACTGGGCTATTGCCACAGTTGGCAGAATAAACAACAAGGGAGAGCTGGTAAATGACCTTATGTCAAACAGCAGGGGTCATATGATGTCCATGAGCTACGGTAAAATAAACAATACTGAACTGGTGGCTGCCCTTATCGCCGAAGGGGAGGATATTGTCGAGGGTATAAAAATAGCCCAGGAGAGAATCGACGGCTCTATGACCATGCTGGTAATGACAGACGAAGGTCTTTACGCAGCCAGAGACAAGTACGGCAGGACCCCTCTCATTATAGGAAAGAGTGACCACGGCTACTGCGCCGCCAGCGAATCCTTCGCCTTCATAAACGTAGGATATGAGTACAAAAGGGAGCTGGGCCCCGGTGAAATTGCATTTCTCACAAGTGAAGAAGAGAAGACCATAGTTCCTCCCGGCGATGAAATGAGAGTGTGTTCATTCCTGTGGACATACTTCGGATACACGACTTCAATATATGAAGGTAAAAACGTTGAACTCATGAGAAACAGAAACGGCGAGCTCATGGCAAAGCGGGACGGAGATATGGATGTGGACTACGTGGCAGGTGTGCCTGACAGCGGAATTGCCCACGCCCTGGGATACGCCAACGGTTCAAAGACCAGATATTCCAGGCCACTCCTCAAATATACGCCTACCTGGCCCAGGAGCTTTATGCCGCAGAACCAGAAGGCGAGAAACCTGATAGCCAAAATGAAGCTGGTGCCTGTATTCCAGATTATTAAGGATAAAAAGTTCATTCTCGTGGACGACTCCATAGTCCGCGGGACACAGCTATCGGAGACTGTAAGCTATCTCATAGAGAATGGTGCAAAGGAAATACACGTAAGGAGCGCATGTCCGCCTATAATGTACGGTTGCAAATACTTAAACTTCTCCCGTACGGTTTCAGATATGGAGCTCATTACGAGACGCTGCATTATGGAGCTTGAGGGAATGAGCGAAGGGGAAGTAGCGGTAAATCCCGACGGCTCGGATAAAGGCGGCGCCAGCGGTATTCCCGAGGAAGTCCTCAGGGAGTATGCAGACCCGAAATCGGAAAAACACCAGAACATGGTTAAATTAATAGAGTCTAAACTTGATTTTGACAGCCTTCGCTTTCAGGAGATTGATAGTCTCATAGAAGCCATAGGCGTGGATAAATGCAAACTTTGTACATATTGCTGGGATGGAAAGGAGTAACAAATGCGAGCACTAATAAGCGTATCAGACAAAACAGGTGTAGTTGAATTTGCAAAGGAACTGGAGGCTCTGGGAGTTGAGATAATATCCACGGGAGGAACCCACAAGGCTCTTGAAGAAGCAGGAGTAAAGGTAACAGGTATATCAGATGTTACAGGATTCCCCGAATGTCTGGATGGCCGCGTAAAGACTCTTCATCCTAAGGTTCACGGCGGACTTCTCGCCAGAAGAGATGTGCCTGAACACATGAAACAGCTGGAGGAACTGGAAATAGAGCCAATAGATATAGTTGCCATAAACCTTTATCCATTTAAGGCTACAATAATGAAGCCGGATGTAACGATGGCCGACGCTATTGAAAATATCGATATTGGCGGACCTACAATGCTCAGATCCTCAGCTAAAAATCACAAGGACGTTACTGTAATCTGCGACCCTGCAGACTACGGAATGGTAATAGAGGCGCTGAAAAACGGCGGAACGACCTACGAGCAGAGATATGAGCTGGCTCTCAAGGTATTCCAGACCACGGCGGCCTATGACGCTATGATTTCCGATTACCTGAGAAAGGAAGCAGGCCTTGACTATCCTGATAATCTTACACTTACGTTTGAGAAGGTTCAGGGCTTAAGATATGGTGAAAACCCACATCAGAAGGCTACATATTATCAGGAAATCAAGCCGGCTGCAGGAACGCTGGTAAGCGCAAAGCAGCTCCACGGCAAGGAACTGAGCTTTAACAACATAAACGATACCAACGGCGCTCTTGAGTGCGTAAAGGAATTCACAGAGCCTGCAGTAGTTGCTGTAAAGCATGCCAATCCCTGCGGCGTTGCAGTAGGAAAAGACCTGTACGAAGCCTACACAAAGGCTCACGACTGCGACCCTGTATCAATATTCGGCGGAATCGTAGCATGTAACAGACCTGTTGATGCAAAAACAGCCGAGGAAATGAATAAAATATTCCTGGAAATAATCATAGCTCCGGGATTTGATAAAGAGGCGCTGGACATACTGACTCAGAAGGCCAACGTAAGACTTCTGGAGCTTCCAGACATGGATGCACCGGCTCCCGATGACGCTCTGGATATTAAGAAAGTCAGCGGCGGACTGCTCATTCAGGATACGGACAGAGGTCTCTTCGACGTTGAAAATGCGCCAAAACCGGACCAGCCGGCTACAGATGCGGCAGGAGATAGCGGAGAAAGCGCATTCGGTAAACTGGTATACAATAATCAGCTTATGGTTGTTACAGAAAAAGAGCCTACAGACGCACAGCTTGCAGACCTTGAAATGGCAATGAAGGTAGTTAAGCACACAAAGTCAAACGGCATTGTATTCGTCCGTGACGGCCAGACCATAGCTATAGGACCGGGACAGACCAACAGAATCTGGGCCGTTGAAAACTGCATTAAACGCTGCCTCTTCGACATAGAAGGCGCTGTAATGGCATCGGATGCATTCTTCCCATATAACGACTGCGTAACAGCAGCGGGAGAAGCAGGCATTGCAGCCATCGTTCATCCGGGCGGCTCACTTCGCGACCAGGAATCCATCGACAAGGCTAACGAACTGGGCATTGCAATGGTATTCAGTGGAATGAGGCATTTTAAGCATTAGCTTTATCAATGCACGTTAAAGAAAGGAGTCACGGAATATGAAAAGAATAATAAAATCATTGCTCCTTATGGCTTTGGCAACACTGATATTTTCAACAATGACAGCCTGCGGCGAAGAATCAAAGACAAAGGCCTTGTTTGAAGGGATAGATAAAGATTCCGGCATACACATGAAGTTCAGCATGGATTATCAGGACGTAACAGTGCCTGCAGACGTCTATGTTAAAGGTGAAAATGCAAAAGTCTCCACTGCGGTGCAAAACCAGGCCGTAACAATGATTCTGAGGGATGACAAAGTCAGCATTCTGGATGACACAAAAAAGACTTACGTCACTGTGTCTTTAACTGAGGATATAAAGGAGCAAATGAAATCCCTTCAGGATACTCCGACGAAAATGAGGGATTTCTCAGAGGGAGATGATTTTGAAACCGGCACCAGGAAAATCGATGGAATGGAGTATTATACGGAGATTTTCAAGAATGGTGATGATGAGGCAGAGTTCGCATTTAATGATGATGATGAGCTGGCCTACATATTTGCCAAGCAGGACGGCACAGAGACACAACTTAAAGTAGAAGTGCTGGAAGGAGATGTGCAGAAGAGCGATTTTGATATTCCGAATGATTACACTCAGTCCCAGGAGAATACTGCAGATACATCAGGCAACGGTAATGACACATCAGGCAGCGGTGTGGCCTCCGGCGTCCAAAAGACCGGAGGCGGCAACCAGATAATTACCAGCAACGAGGGTAAGTTTACTTTTTCAACAGATGAGGATTACATTGTTGAACTTAACGGGGAATACTGTGATGTATATCTTGAAAAGAAAAGCACCATCCCAAGCTTCAACCTCTATGCAATGGTGCAGGTTAACAACCAGACAGTTGACGATTTTCTGAATGGAGTAATTGAAAGCGTCAAAAAACAGCAAAAGAACAAATTGACACAGCAGCCTCAGAAGCAGACGATTAACGTTAATGGCAGGAAGGTTCAGGGTATAAAGTATTCATATTCAACAGATGATGGTAAAAGTACTGTCGTAGCTGAGAATTTCGCTGAAATATATAACGGAACCATCTATAGCTGGGGAAGCGCGTATATGAAAGGAGATAATGTAACGCCCGGGGTAGTCCAAGGGGCGATGCAGAATTTTAGGGTTTTATAGTATGAAAGTATTAGTAGTAGGTTCCGGCGGCAGAGAGCACGCCATAAGTTGGAAATTAAAGCAGAGTCCCAAGGTTAGCGAGCTTTACTGTGCTCCGGGGAATGCAGGAATAGCAGAAGATGCGGAGTGCGTAAACGTAGGAGCCGAGGATATTCAGGGAATAGTAAGCCTTGCAAAAGAAAAAAAAATAGACATGGCTGTAATAGGACCGGAAGTACCTTTGGCCATGGGAATAACTGATGAACTGGAAAAGGCCGGAATTAAAACCTTTGGCCCGGATAAAAACTGCTCACAGCTTGAAGCCAGCAAGTCATTTACAAAGAGCTTTCTCGCACGCCACAACATACCGACGGCAAAGTATAAGGAATATACGGATATCGATGCACTTAAAGCGGATATCGGTATTTACGGCTATCCTATGGTGCTGAAGGCTGACGGCCTGGCTGCGGGAAAGGGCGTAGTCCTTGCTGAAAACGCAGTGGATGCGGAAAAAGCCATTGATGAAATGATGGGTGAGCGTGTATTCGGCGACGCCGGGGACAAGGTTGTAGTTGAAGAGTGTCTTGTGGGAACAGAAGCTTCAATGCTCTGTTTTGTTGATGAACACACCATCGTTCCCATGGAATCCGCCCAGGATTACAAACGGATTTTCGACGGGGACAACGGTCCGAACACTGGCGGAATGGGTAGCTACAGCCCGTCACTGCTCTTTGACGATGAAATGAAAAAGAGGGTAATGGACGATATTCTAGCCCCTACACTTGCAGGATTCCAGAAGGACGGTCTTAAATTTAAAGGAGTGCTCTTCGTAGGACTCATGCTCACAAAGGACGGCCCGAAAGTAATTGAATTCAATAATAGATTCGGAGACCCTGAGACTCAGTCCGTCCTCATGAGGTTGGATAGCGATCTTTGTGAAATATTCGAAAGCGTATGTGACAATCGTCTCTCGGAGCAGGAAATAAAGTGGAGCGATAAAAGAGCGGTCTGTGTAGTACTGGCCAGCGGAGGATATCCGGGAGATTACGAAAAGGGAAAGGTTATTTCAGGACTAAGAGACGTTGACGATGATGTAGTGGTATTCCACGCCGGGACTAAGATGTCAGCCGGAAACGTAGTCACTTCCGGCGGCCGTGTTCTTGGGGTCACTGCCATGGGAGAAAACAACGATGAGGCCAGAGCGAAGGCTTTTGATAATGTCAGACGCATTAGTTTTGAAGGTATGCACTACAGAGAGGATATAGGGCTGATATTGCAGAAATAATGAGAATGAGAGGGGCATAATTAATGCAGAAGAATGAATTATCATTTTTATCATCGAACAATAAAACAAATATACACGTTATAGAATGGGTTCCTGACGGACTCATAAAGGGCGTTGTGCAGCTATGTCACGGAATGGTGGAATATATTGACCGTTACGATGACTTTGCCCGCTTCCTTGCCGGGAACGGATACTACGTCGTGGGCCACGATCACCTGGGTCATGGCGCATCGGTAAATGACAACAGCGAGCACGGATTCTTCGGTCACCCTCACGGCAACGATTTTCTCATTTGGGATATACATCTGCTGAGAAAGGTAACCCAGAAAAAGTATCCTAACGTTCCTTATTTCATGCTGGGACACAGCATGGGATCCTTACTTGTCAGACAGTACATAACGGAGTTTGGCGAGGGAATTGACGGCGCCGTAATCATGGGCACGGGATATCAGCCGGCGGGAGTTCTTACGTCGGGCAGGGCTATGTGCAAGGCAATTGCAAGAATCCGCGGCTGGAATTACCGCAGCAACAAGGTTAACGATATGGCTCTTGGAGCCTACAATAAGGAATTTGAACCTGCCAGAACAAGGGCTGACTGGCTTACAAGAGATGAGGCCATAGTTGACAAATACATTGCTGATCCATGGTGTTCCTATACATTCACCGTAAACGGCTATTATCAGATGTTCAAGGGCATTCAGGCAGCCCAGAAAAAGGGATACATAGACAGCATTCCAAAGGAAATGCCTCTCTTCCTGGTGTCCGGTCAGAACGACCCGGTAGGAGACTTCGGCAAAGGCGTCAAAAAAGTTTACGAGGACTATAAGTATGCGGGAATATACGATGTGCAGATGAAGCTATACGAAGCCGACAGACATGAGATATTAAATGAACTGGATAAAGAATCGGTATACGAGGACATACTCGATTTCTTTAATGCTCATCTTAAGTAAGAGGAGATTGTGCCATGAAAAACAATATTTCCATTAATGCTCACAGCAGCATCAGAATAGAGAGAGGCGGCGTGCTTTACGTGGATCCCTTTATGGTTTCGGATGAAAGCCATGACGCTGATGTAATTCTTATAACTCATGACCATCACGATCACTTCTCACCGGAGGACAGCGGGAAGGTCGCAAAGGAGGACACTATATTTGTCTGTCCGGAAAACTGCATTAAGACAATTGAGGCTGCAGGCATTCCGGCGGAAAGAATTACAGGGGTGCTCCCGGGACACAACCTTGAGCTGGAAGGGGCACTGATTGAAGTCGTACCTGCATACAACATAGGCAAACAGTTCCACCCCAAAGAAAACAACTGGGTGGGCTATATCGTAACAATTGACGATGAAAGAATATACGTTGCGGGAGACACCGACGACAACGAAGATATAAGAAAGGTAGTTTGCGATGTAGCCATGGTGCCTATCGGCGGCACCTACACAATGACGGCAGATGAGGCAGCAGGCCTTATTAACGCCATTAAGCCAAAGGTTGCCATTCCTACTCACTATAACGCCATAGTGGGCAGCAAGGAGGATGAAGAGACTTTCATAAAAGCAGTGGATGAGGATATCGAAGTTATCATCAAACTGTAAGGAGTGCAAAGCTGGGTTAACATTCATTACGAAGCGACATCTCCGGAAAAAGGAATGTCGCTTTTTTAGTAAGGAAAATCCCATCTTTTTTATCCGGCTCAAATCTGTTATAATCTTTACTGATGGATAGAAGAAAGAAGATTATCTGGACGCTTGTTGCCCTTGCTCTGGCGGCTTTAAGCATATACGCTGTACTATCCCAAAACAAGGAACTGGAATTCGACCACATGGTCGAAATGATAGAGGAGGCTAATGATTTATGGCTTGCTTTGGGAGTGGTATGCATGTTCGGCTTCATTATCTTTGAAGGAGAGGCTCTGCTGTGTATCTTAAAGGGCATCGGCTATGGGAAAGGTCAAAAAGAAGGACTGATTTACAGCGGTTCCGACATATATTTTTCGGCCATTACACCCTCGGCAACGGGAGGTCAGCCAGCCAGTGCCTTTTTCATGATAAGGGACGGGATTCCGGCAGCAATGGTGACGGCAGTACTGATAGTCAATCTGATAATGTACACTTTGGCTATTTTAATCATAGGAGTAATATGTCTGTTAATTAAGATGGACATAGTCATGCATTTTTCTGTCCTGTCAAAGGCGCTTATTGCCTTCGGGTTTGTAGCCTTGTCCTTTCTCACGGTAATGTTCTTTTTGCTGCTGAGAAACAGAAGGATTGTATATATCATAGGTAAAGGATTGATAATCTTTCTGGGCAAAATAAAGGTCGTAAGAAATCCCGAAAAAAGAATAATGCGTCTTGCCAGAACTATGAGCGACTACAAGAATTGCGTAGAGCTAATGAACGGGAAATATAAGATGCTGTTAAAAGTATTCTTTTTTAACCTGATTCAGAGGGCTTCACAGATAACCGTAACAGCCATGATGTATCTGGCAACGGGAGGAAGTACAGATAGATTCTTCGACGTATGGGCAACCCAAAGCTTTACGGTCATAGGATCAAACTGCATTCCCGTACCCGGCGCCATGGGAGTATCGGATTACCTGCTACTGGACGGACTCCACGACATAGTGGGAAAGAACGACGTGGTACAGCTGGAGCTTCTTTCAAGGAGCGTATCATTTTACATATGCGTGCTCATATGCGGTATAATAACTATAACTGGATATATTGGACTAAAGAGAAGAGAGACTAGAAAAACGGAGAGATAAATATGCTAGGATATTATAACTATACGATGTTTCTGACCTACGGATCGCTGATTTCGGCCTTGCTGGGGATAATTATATCCCTTCATGGACCGGGTCATCCATTTATCGGCATTTACTTTCTGCTGGTGTGCGGGCTGTGTGATGCCTTTGACGGAAAGGTGGCACGTACCAAGAAGGATCGTACTATTGAGGAGCAGAAGTTCGGCATTCAGGTTGATTCACTGGCGGATCTGGTGGCTTTCGGCGTTCTGCCGGCCTGTATCGGTGACGCCATGCTGAGAGTCAGCGAGAAGGTTTCCGACGTACCGGTACTGGCTGCAGATCAGAAACACATTTATCCTCTGTTTCTGATGGCGATACTGGTTTTCTATGCGTTGGCAGCACTTATAAGGCTGGCCTATTTCAACGTACAGGAGGAAACGAGACAAAAGGAAGAGGGCGGAACGAGAAAGCGTTATACAGGTCTTCCTGTAACATCGGCATCTCTCATATTCCCCTTCGTTATGATGCTCCAGTTCCTGACTCCCGGGGACATGACCATAGCCTATTTCATAGTAATGCTTATTACAGGGATTTTATTCCTGTCTCCCTTTACCATACCCAAACCGGGTCTTAGGGGAATACTTATAATGGTAGCGGCGGGAGCTGTGGAATTCTTCATTCTGATTGCTCTCAAATATTGGATTTGATTTTAAGAAAGGAAGACACAATGCTGAATTTTTTGTACAACACAGTACCGGGAAGAGTGATCTTAAGACCCTTGTCCGGCAGAAAAGTTTCAAGAGCTGTGGGAAGGTTTATGGACAGTAAGGCTTCCAAGCTCCTTATTAAGCCTTTCGTAAAGAAGAACAATATAGACCTGGAGGAGTTTTATTCCGACGATTTTAAGTGCTTCAACGACTGCTTCACAAGGAAGATTCACGAGGAACTGAGACCTGTTGACAGGACTCCGGAAAAACTTATTGCACCTTGTGACGGTTACCTGAGCGCTTTTCACATTGATACGGATATGGTAATGCCGGCCAAGCAGAGCTGGTACACCATTGGCTCACTCCTGGGAGACAGAAAGAAGGCTGCCAGATTCGAAGACGGTACCTGCCTTGTGTTCAGACTGACTCCCGAGGATTACCACAGATATATTTACTTTGACAGCGGTAGCAAGACTGACAATCACTTTATCAGCGGCCGCCTTCACACAGTCAGGCCCGTAGCTCTTAAGAATCTTCCCGTATACACGGAAAACTGCCGTGAGTACACCATAATGGAGACAAAGAACTTCGGCACTGTGGCTCAGATAGAAGTAGGGGCAATGCTGGTTGGAAAAATAGTTAACCATCAGCAGGCAGGTACATTCATGCGCGGCCAGGAAAAGGGCATGTTCATGTACGGCGGCTCCACCATAATACTACTTTTTGAAAAGGATAAAGTAGAACTTCCGAAGCAGATTATGCAGGCTACATGGCGGGAAAAGGAAATACCCGTCCAGATGGGCCAGGTAATCGGAAGCGCAAAATAAATAAAGAATAAATGAAAGAAGGTATGAGTAATGACAAAAGTTGATATTTTCTCAGGATTTCTCGGTGCAGGTAAGACCACCCTCATTAAAAAACTTATTGCCGAAGCCTACGGCGACGAGAAGCTGGTCCTCATAGAAAACGAATTCGGCGAAATAGGAATTGACGGTGGCTTTCTCAAGGAGACAGGTGTGCAGGTAAACGAAATGAACTCAGGCTGCATATGCTGCACCCTGGTAGGCGACTTCGGAAAGGCCCTGCAGCAGGTAATAGAGGATTACAGTCCTGAGAGAATTTTAATTGAGCCATCGGGCGTTGGAAAGCTGTCCGATGTAATTATTGCTGTCCAGGATCTTCACAACGACAATATAGAGCTTAACGGATTCACAACTGTTGTAGATGCCAAGAAGTGCAAATTCTACATTAAGAACTTCGGCGAATTCTACAAAAACCAGGTTGAGCACGCCAGCTCCATTATTTTAAGCCACGTTGACGGACTGGATCAGGCAAAGCTGGACGAATGCATTCACATGCTCAGAGAGCTTAACGACAATGCTGAAATAGTCACCACATCCTGGGACGAAATAGACGGCTCAAAGATTCTCGAGACTATGGAGCAGAAGAAGACTCTTTCCGCAGAACTGGATAAGCTTAGAGAAGAAGCCTATGCTCACGCTCACGAGCACGAGCACGAGCACGAACATGAACATGAGCATCATCACGATCACGACCACGAACATGAGCATCATCACGACCATGAACACGAGCATCATGATCACGACCATGACCATGACCACCATCATCACCATCACCACCACGCCGATGATGTATTCAGCGAAGTGGCAGATTACACAGCACATAAATACACGAAACAGCAGATTGAGGACGCCCTTACGGCCCTGGGCAACTTTGCGGAATGCGGCCAGGTCCTCAGAGCCAAGGGCATAGTCGAAGGGGAAGACGGAACATGGCTTCACTTTGACTACGTTCCCGGTGAGCCTGAAGTCAGAGAGGGCGAAGCCGAAACCAGCGGAATGGTATGCGTTATCGGCGTTGACCTTGAGGAAGACAGAATCAGAGAACTGTTTCAGCTTAAATAAAAACTGATTAAATTAACAAAAGATAAAAAAGAAGGCAAGATATGAAGAAGGAAGTAAAAGAGGTGCCGGTATATCTCTTTACCGGATTTTTAGGAGCAGGCAAGACGACCTTTATACAGGATATATTGTCGGACGACGATTTTAACGAAGGGGAGCGTACTTTGCTCCTTCTTTGCGAGGAAGGGGAGGAAGAGTACGACGAAAAGGCCTTTGCCTACCCCAACGTATTTATCGAAACCATAGAAAACGAAAAGGATCTTACGATAAAGCGCCTTTCCGAAATGGAGAGGAAGCACGATGCAGAGCGCGTAATAGTAGAGTACAACGGCATGTGGATGCTGGGCAATTTCTTCAGAGCAATGCCCCCCAACTGGATGATATTCCAGGAGGTAACATTCTTCGATGCCACAACATTCATGATGTACAACCAGAATATGAGGCAACTGACCTTTGACAAGATGCAGACTGCGGAAATGGATATATTCAACCGCTGCGTGCCCGGCTTTGACAAAATGGCCTTCCACAAGGAAGTGAGAATAGCCAACCGCAGATCCCAGATTCTCTATGAGTATGGTCCGGACGATGTGGAGCCTGACACCATACAGGATCCGCTGCCCTACGACCTTAATGCAGATGAAATAGAAATAAAGGATGAGGATTACGCGGAATGGTATCGCGACATTAACGAGAATCCGGACAACTACATTGGAAAGAAGCTGAAGCTTCACGTACGTGTGGCTATGACGGATCAGCTGCCGGGAGACAGGCTGGCCTGCGGCAGACATCTTATGACCTGCTGCGTCGAGGATATACAGTTTGCCGCCTTTGTCTATAGATCCGATAAAAAGAAGGAATTCAAAATAGGCGACTGGGTAACGGTAGAGGCTGATGTAAGAAACGAATACGAGGACGCATATGAGGAAGAAGGTCCCGTAATGCACTGCGTTTCAATAGAGAAGGCACCTGCTGCCAATCCGGAGGTTGCAACATTCTAAAATATATAAAATGACTATCAATTTGCGGACATAGGAAGATTCTCTTTATAGCCTTGATAAGGAGGGCGTCACGATGAAGAATACATTAGTGATTATGATGAGTGTCATAGTTATCGCATTGTTTTTTCTTTTTCTCATAGCGATGCTCGTGCAGCAGATAAAGCATATAGGGAAAGGAGTTTGGAGATGTGTCAGAACAATATGACTAAGGTGGTTTTATGTATCGTGTTAATTATTGGAATTGTTTTTACTTACAATGAACCAGCTACGGCAACGGACAATACCAGACCTGATGTACCGGAAAACTTTGTAGTGAGGCAATCGGGAAAAGAAGCTCTAAAGCTAACATGGAATAAAGTTAAAGGTTCCTCAGGGTATGAGATATATAAAGCGAGAATATGTCTTGGTGGGTACAAACTGGTAAAGAAAGTGAAAAACAAGACTGAGTGGAAAGATAATTCTGTTAAAGTGGGAAGAGCCGGAACGTATAAAATCAGAGCGTATAGAATCAAAAATGATCGTAAAATCAGAAGTGCATTCAGTTATCCGGTATCGGCAAAGGTATGCACGGTAAAAAATAAGTCGAGGAATGCTGTGCGTGTAATTGCAAACCACAAAAAGAAATATAAAGGAGAATTTACATTAAATATCGGAGAAGCTGTGATTGAAGAGAATGACGAATTCAAAGCAAAAGTATTGGGGCCGATAAAAAAGGGAAAGAAACAGAGGTGGAAGCCAATAAATAAAAGAGTTCGTTGGTTCTCTACGGATCCATCAATTGTGAAGGTGAGATCTGCCACAAAAATGGAAGCACAACATAAGAAAGGGAAGTGCTACATATATGCGGTAGGGCACAATGGGATAAGGAGCAATAGGATACCTGTCACAGTCAAGGACTATGCGTATGAAAAAGTGGATATAGAAAAAGCACCAATTCGAATACAATTGTTCTTTGAAGAGTGTAACGACAAAATACGTGAGGTTTGTTCTTATTATTCAATCCACAAAAACAAGGAATCATATGAATTGTATTGTGGGAGTGACGGTAAGTATATGCAAAGAGGCAAGCTATTGGATAAAACCAAGATGCCGCAGATGAAAGAATTATTGGATAAATCACCTTTTAGTTGGACGAAAATAGAAATAATGCCAGGTGCGGTACATTTTCAAATACCAGGAAGATATGAAACCCTTCAATTAACTTATGTTTTTAAGCAAATTGACGTTTCGGATACGTTTAAGAAAATATCCAATTGCTGGTGGTATGGCATAATAGGTGCACGCATATAATTCAATGTATCAGCAGCAAATGATTTTTGGAATGATGTTGCGCGCATATATAAAAAGCTATGGACATCCGTGGATATAGCCATACCAACATGGAACTGTGAAGAGAGATACTAAACTAATTAAGAACGAATATTTATGTTTATGGTATGGTGGAAATGCAAGTAGAGACAAAGCTGTACCCTCCCCCTTTTTGGTCATTTGAAAGTGAAGTTTATACATGGCAAATAGAGGGCAGGTATGTAAACTACTAATGAAAAGGGAAAGAGATATGATGAGGTGTCAGAACAATATGACTAAGGTGGTTTTATGTATCGTGTTAATTATTGGAATTGTTTTTACTTACAATGAACCAGCTACGGCAGCGGACAATACCAGGCCTGATGTACCGGAAAACTTTGTAGTGAGGCAATCGGGAAAAGAAGCTCTAAAGCTAACATGGGATAAAGTTAAAGGTTCCTCAGGGTATGAGATATATAAAGCGAGAATATGTCTTGGTGGGTACAAACTGGTAAAGA